>NZ_JBPFDQ010000014.1:0-76341 GCF_059415045.1 Ferdinandcohnia sp. SAFN-114
CTTGCCATACAGACACACCTCGTTATAGTTGATATATTTATTATAACAATCTGTGTCTACTTTTTAGTCTAGCATCAGAAGCTATCTCAACTTCGGACACAGCAAAGCAGAGAGTGCCTATCCTTGTCTGAAGCTATCTCAACTTCGGACACAACGTAGGTGAAAGTTGCCATCCTTGTCTGAAGCTATCTCAACTTCGGACACACCAAAGGTTAAAGTGCCGATCCCTGTCTGAAGATCCCTAACTTCGGACACAGCAAAGGAGAAAGTTCCGTTCCTTGTCTGAAGCTATCTCAACTTCGGACACAGCAAAGTTGAAAGTGCCGATCCTTGTCCGAAGTTCCTTTAACTTCGGACACAACAAAGGTGAAAGTATCTTTCTTTGTCTGAAGTTCTCTAAACTTCGGACACAACAAAGCAGAAAGTGCTTATCCTTGTCTGAAGCTATCTCAACTTCGGATACAGCAAAGGTAAAAGTACCTTTCCCTGTCTGAAGATCCCTAAACTTCGGACACAGCAAAGGTAAAAGTACCTTTCCCTGTCTGAAGATCCCTAAACTTCGGACACAGCAAAACAGAAAGTGCCAATCTTGTCCGAAGTTCCCTAAACTTCGGACTCACCAAAACAGAAAGTACCGATCCTTGTCTGAAGTTCCCTTAACTTCGGACACAGCAAAGGTAAAAGTACCTTTCTCTGTCTGAAGATCCCTAAACTTCGGACACAGCAAGGAGAAAGTGCCCATCCTTGTCCGAAGTCCACTTAACTAAAACACAACGACGTAAAAAGTGCCGTTCCTTTGTCTGAAACTATCTCAACTTCAGACAAAACTGTGACTAAGTTAAATTCGATTGTCCGAAGATTTTATTTCTTCGTAGCTTTTTGACTATCATTTTTATTTGACATTAGAAATCATATGCATTTTTTAATGATAGCCGGTCTGTTTGCAACCCAGTCAGGATCCATTAACCTAAGTTCTAGTGTCTTTCTCTATATGAAAATTATTTTTGGTAGTAATGCCCAATTGGGTGTACAATAAAGGTAGTAAGTTAACAAGGAGATTCTTATGGACATAGAAGCAATCAAAGAACTCATTACACTAAAAAATATTGAAGAATTATTAAAGGATTATCGGTCATTTGGTCCATTGCCTGGAATTTTTCTTCCAATGTTAGAAGCGTTTCTCCCGTTTCTACCACTTGTTGCATTTGTTGTAGCGAATGCGAATGCATTTGGACTTTGGCTTGGGTTTTTGTATTCATGGGTAGGGGCAATTGGTGGTTCTCTCCTTGTCTTTTTCCTAGTTCGTAAGTATGGTCAAAAAAGATTCTTTTCATTTGTCAGTCGCCATAAAAAAGTGAAAGGCCTTATTAACTGGGTTGAACGGCACGGATTTGGTCCAATATTCCTCCTATTATGTTTTCCTTTTACCCCATCAGCGGCAATCAATCTAGTAGCCGGGCTTTCGAGAGTAAGTACACCTCAATTTGTTTTAGCAGTTTTATGTGGAAAATTAGTAATGATATTCACCATTAGCTTCATAGGTTATGATATACGAGCTCTTTTTCAACAGCCAGTTCGAACGATAATTGTAGTTGTTATAATATTTGTCCTATGGGTTGTAGGTAAAAGGGTTGAAGCAAGATTAAAAGTTAAGCCGACTCGTCTTACGGAAGATGAGGCATAAAATGCTAAAGTGAAGGGTGGAGTGTAGATGGAGGAAACCCCAGCAAAGAATAAACATCATTTTTCTTTTATTAAATCATTAGGAATCAGTTTGATCATTGTTGTTTTTTTGCGAACCTTCTTTTTTACAAATTATATAGTCGAGGGTGAATCGATGATGCCAACCCTCGAGGATGGAAACCTCCTAATGGTCAACAAGTTTGGGATGAAAATTGGAGAACTTGACCGCTTTGATATTGTCGTATTCCATAAAAATAAGGAAGAAGATTTTGTAAAGCGGGTTATTGGATTGCCAGGTGATCATATCGAGTATCGTGACGATGTACTATATGTAAACGGAAAAAGTGTTCCCGAACCATTTTTAGATACTTTTAAAAAGAAGCTATTCGTTGGGCAATTAACCGGTGATTTTACCCTTGAAGAAGTGGCAGGAAAATCAACTGTTCCAGAAAATCATATTTTCGTGATTGGCGATAATCGCATAGACAGTTGGGATAGTCGCCATTTTGGTTTTGTAAAGATGGAACAAGTTGTGGGAAAGGTTAATATCAAATACTGGCCTTTCGACAAAATGGAACTATTACACTAAGAAGAACTTAATAAATCATCTATACCATCACAAAGAACTCAGTCGAAATTCGAGTTCTTTTTTAGCTTGGATATGATAAAATGGTACCAAATTTATCAATTTTAGAAGAAGGGGGGTTTTGGGATGGGTACCAAGATACAAGTTCTACAAACAAAAATTACTCCACCGAACTTAAAGGACACCATATTAAGAAGACCTTCATTGATGAAAAAAATGAAAACGATTCCACGATATCCGCTAACCATTCTGCATTCTGGAGCTGGATATGGTAAAACAACTGCACTTGCATCTTATATTCGTGATCAAAAAAAGTTGTCATGTTGGTATAGTGTAGGACCAAGTGACGATGACATTATTCCATTTTTAATATATATGGTCTATGCTATACGCAAAAACCACCAAGGTTTTGGAACAGAACTCCTGCTTTATGTTGAAAATATTGAAAGATATGTACGTGATGAAGAAATACGAACACTGTGCTCGTTATTTATCAATGAAATTACCATACTAGATTCGAATATTATGCTCGTCATCGATGACTACCATTTGATTCAGCATTCTTCTTCAATTGACCAATGGATGACATGGTTGATTCAACATCTTCCACCCAATTTAAATCTTGTAATCTCTAGTAGGAAAAAACCTTCCTGGGATTTCCTGACTTCGATGATCGTGAAAGAAGAACTCTTAGAAATACGGCAGCGCGACCTTATGTTTTCATATGATGAGGTTGAAGTCCTGTTAAGTGATTTGTATGAAGGGGATATGACTGAGAAAGAAATTGAAAAAATCTTTTCACTAACAGAAGGATGGATTATTGCGATTGGCATGATTCGCCAACAGCTTTCTTCTGACGGTGGATTGGAATCGATTTTAAATAATAAATCAAAAACACTTGATGAGTTATTCCGTTTCCTTGCGATGGAGGTATTTATGAAACAACCTCCAATGATCCAGCAATTTCTAGAGAACACATGCATTTTTGAGGAAGTAAATGGAAAGGTATGTGATGAGGTATTAGGTATTCGAAGTTCAGCAGAAATGTTAAAGGAGCTTTCTGATCATAATCTTTTTTTACTTTCGATTGGAGAAGGGCAGTATCGATATCATGCTTTGTTTAAGGAGTTTCTTGAGCAAAGGCTATTTTCGACGAATGATAGGCACTTTTATAACCTCCATATTCAAACTGCAAGATATTATCAACGAATTGGTGATTTTAATCAAGCAATATATCATCTTGAGGCAATTCAAGATTTTGAGAGAATAGCAGAAATTCTCCACCATTATGGAGAGAAAATGATTCAAAACGGGCAACTTGAGGGTTTGTTGGACCGGATAAAAAGCATTCCAGAATCAATTATGAGTCATTATTACTTATTATGGCTATATAAGGGGGAAGCATTGAGGTACCGGTGTTCCTATGAAGAGGCTGAGGCTTGTTACATAAAAACAATACACCTAGCAGAGTCTGCCAGAGACCTTCGGAGTTTAAGTAAGGCCTATGAAGGACAAGCGAGAATCTATCTTGATACAATCCAACCGGGAAAGGCCGAGCGCTATTTATTACAGGCGATTGAGGCTCTTGAAGAAAATGAGTCCTCCTCAAATGAGGATAAAAGTAGATTATACCAATTAATGGCTGAAAATCTCGCAAATGCGGGCCAAGCAAATAAAGCGAAAAAATGGTTTGAAAAAGGGAGAAGCCTAAATATTCCACTATTAGATGGAAACTTGGAATCTAGGCTTTATTTACGAACTGGTAAACTTGTAGAAGCGAAAAAAATTCTTTCACAAAAGAAAGTGGTTGAAAGAAATCAGAAAACCATTCATTTACAGCAATCTCATCGCGAAACAGATCTACTATTATCCTTAATCGAAGCCTTTATGGGAAATGGGCAAGAGGCAAAAGAACTCGCAGAATCCGGGATAAAGCAAGGAGTTCAATTTCAAGCACCATTTGTTGAAGCTTGTGGCTGGATTCGGATGGGACATGCGGTGCAACTACTCGATAAATATGATTCTTCTTTAGCATCACAATGTTATGAAACAGCTCTTGAAATAATGGATGAAATAAATGTATCAAGAGGAAAGGCAGAACCATTAATGGGCTTATGTCTTCTAAATGGAAATCGAGGATTATATGACCGGGCCATTGAATATGGTAATAGGGCCTTAGATGAGACAGAAAAGGTAAAGGACGCTTGGTTATCTGCACTAATTTTATTATGCATGGGGATTTCTTCTGTTCATAATGAAAAATGGGAAGAGGCTGAACAATATTTAACAAGATGTGAGGCTTTGTATACAAATTGTGGTGACCAATATGGAATTGTACTAACGCAGCTTTGGTTTGCATTTCTCTATTTTTATCAGAAGAACCGAGAAGCTTTTAAAGGGTTTATTATGAACTTTCTCAAGAAATTGCAGGTTGGAGGATATGATTTTATCCTAACAAAACGGACGACTTTTGGACCGCTAGATTTATATAATATTGTGCCTTTATTACTAGAAGCTCAAAAGGAAGGAATACATCTTCCGTATGTAAATCAATTGCTAAATGATTTAGGATATTCAAATATCACCTCTCATCCTGGTTACACATTACGAATTCAAACTTTAGGAAAATTCCGAGTGTGGCTTGGCAGTCAAGAGGTGGAGGAATCGGATTGGCAGCGTGGAAAGGCAAAGGAGTTGCTTGAGTTCTTTGTTACGATGCGAAATCGAATGATTGCACGCGAAGAAATTTTTGCGATGCTTTGGCCAGAGCATGAAGAAGCAGCAGCGGCAAGAGATTTTAAGGTTGCTTTAAATGCATTAAACAATGCATTAGAGCCAAACCGTGTCGCTAGATCGACTCCTTTTTTTATCCAACGGGAAGGATCATCTTATGGGTTGAATCAGGAAGCTGGCTATCAGTTGGATATTATCGAATTCGAAGAATGGATCCATGCAGGTTTGCATGAAAAGGATACAGATCAGATTATCAAATGCTTACGGCGGGCATTAGAATACTATGAAGGTGATTATTTACCAAACCGAAGATATGAAGATTGGTGCTTGGGTGAGAGGGAGAGGCTTCAAGTATTATTTTTACGGGGAGCTGAACGCATTGCACAAGGTTTTGTTCAAACGGAAGAATTTGAAGAAGCCATATATTGGTGTGAACAAATTCTAGAAAAGGATCGAACATGGGAAGAAGCATATCGGTTATTGATGTTTTGCTATTATCATAAAAACAACCGTCCCCAGGCAATCAAGTGGTACAGAAAATGTGTAGCTGCATTGCAGGAAGAACTAGGAGTAGACCCAATGCAACCTACAAAACAAATGTACGAAATGGTCCTTCAAACACAAAAATAGATAAAAGAAACTCCAATAAACTACTACATGATAGTAGTTTATTTTTTTTGAATTAATTGTTGTAAAATTCAAAAAAGTATATATAATAGAAACTGAGAGGTGATTCAGGTGTCAGAAATTATAAAGTCAGAAGAAAAAGTATTGACACAAAAAGGGCAAGAAACAAGAGAGAAACTTTTACGCGCAGCAGAGGAGGTATTTGGACAAAAGGGATACTATGAAACTTCAATTGTAAATATTTCGCAAGAAGCAAAAGTTGCTCAAGGTACATTTTATAATTATTTTCCCTCAAAAAAAGATATCTTTGACGAACTAATTCAGCAATATAGTCGTGAACTTCGTTTAGCAATTAAAGAAGAAATGCGTAAATCCAACAATTACGAAGATGCACAACGGAAAGGATTCAAGGCTTTCTTTAATTGGGTAAAAAGTCGTAGAAATTTATATAGTATTGTTCAACAAGCGGTAGTGGTAGATAAAGACCTTTATCGCTGGTATTATGATAAACTCGCAAATGGATTTTTAAAAAGTCTTACTGCTGGAATCAATGTTGGGGAATTTAAAGAAATCGATCAAGAAACGGTAGCGTATTGCTTAATGTCAATTGGTCAATTTCTTGGGATGAGATGGGTGTATTGGGAGCAACAGGATGTCCCAGAGGAGGCGTTTGAAGCAGCCATGACACTCATTTTTGAAGGGCTTAAAAAAGAATAGAGAGGAGTGTAAATCATGCAAGGCATTGCTTATTGGATTGAAAAAAGAGCTGAATTACATCCGAAGCGTATTGCCATCATCACAGAAACGGAACAAGTCACATATAAAACCCTGAGTCAAGATGTAAATAAGTTAGCTTTCTTCTTGAAATTCAAGTTAGGTATAAAAACTGGGGAACGAATTGCGATTTTGTCTCAGAATAGATATGAATACATTGTATTGCTTTTTGCAATCGCAAAGATTGAATGTATTGCTGTCACACTAAATCTTCGTTTAACAGTAAATGAGCTTATGTATCAATTAAATGACAGTGGGACAGAGGTGCTATTTGCAGAAGAAATCTATCAAAAAACATCATTTTCCTTGCAAAAGGAAACTTGCCTGAAAGAAATAGTTTCTATTGACGCAATACAACATCTAAAAGCTGAGAATGATAATGTTCCAGTTGATATAAATGAAAACGCTTCCTATTTAATTTGTTACACTTCGGGAACAACTGGAAAACCGAAGGGTGCGGTTTTAACACAAAGTAATATGTTTTGGAATGCAGTTAATAATTGTACTGCAATTGATATCACATCAAATGACCGTTCACTTGTTTTACTTCCACTGTTTCATATTGGAGGGATTGGTTTATTTGCATTTCCGACACTCTTTACTGGAGGGACCATAGTCTTACCTGAGGGGAAATTTGATTCTGAGAAGGCTTTATCAATGATTGAGCAACATCAAGTGACAATTGTAATGGGCGTTCCTACAATTCATCAGGCTATTTTGCATAGTCCTTCATTTGGAAAAACAAATTTGCAATCTGTTCGATGGTTTTATAATGGTGGTGCACCATGTCCTCGTCAACTTATTCAAGCTTTTTTTGAAAAAGGGCTATTATTTGGTCAAGGCTTTGGGATGACTGAAACATCACCAACATTATTTATGCTTTCGAAAGAGGACGCAAAACGGAAAATCGGATCGATTGGAAAGCCAGTTATGTATTGTGATTATAAATTAATAAATTTAGAGGGTTCAATTGTTAATAGGGGAGACATTGGAGAACTAGTTGTCCGTGGTCCAAATGTAATGAAGGAATACTGGAATAAACCGGAAGCCACAGCTGAAGCTCTTCGTGATGGATGGCTATACACTGGAGATTTAGCAAGGGTTGATGAAGATGGATTTTTATATATCGTGGGTAGGAAAAAAGAAATGATTATTTCAGGTGGAGAAAACATTTATCCATTGGAAGTCGAACAAATAATCGGTCAGATAGCAGATGTTGTAGAGGTTGCAGTGGTTGGAGTAGTTGATGCGAAATGGGGAGAAACTCCAGTAGCTTTTGTTGTAAAAAAGAAAGAGAGTTTACTTAATGAAGATGAAATAATCGAATATTGTAATACGTTTCTAGCAAGATACAAGATTCCAAAAAAAATAGTGTTTATCGATCAACTTCCAAGGAACGCAACCGGGAAAATTCAGAAGAACCAGCTAGTGATCTCATATTAATCAAAAAGGCGAACTTGTCATAACAGGGAAAGCAGTTATGAGGGTTCCATCAAAAGGAGTATTGGGATGACAAATATCGGAATTGACGAAACAAGTGTATATTTTCCAAAAGCAATTGAAACAGCGGAAGTATTGTCTAAAAAAACAGGGATTCCTGAACAAGTTATCATTGAAAAGTTCGGTTTGTATCAAAAACATGTGTCTGATGACACAATGCAGGCAACTGACCTCGGAATTGCAGCAGCAAAACAAATAGTATCAAAAGTGGATCCTTTATCTATCGATGTTGTCATCTATTTTGGGAGTCCACATAAGGATTATTTAGTTTGGTCATGTGCCCCAAAGCTTCAATATGAGTTAGGAACGAAAAATGCATATGCATTTGAATTAATGAATGTGAGTTCTTGTTTTCCTATTGCTTTAAAAGTGGCAAAGGATATGCTGCGATCAGACGAATCAATTGAAAATATTTTACTCGTTGGGGGCTGCAAAGAATCTCAAATTATTGATTATGATAATCCTCGTTCCAGGTTTATGTTTAATTTTGGAGATGGCGGGACAGCAGCATTAATTAAGAAAAATTCGACCACAAGTGCAATTCTTGAAAGCTCGATAATTACGGACGGTTCATTCTATGAAGATGTTCGTGTACCGGCTGGAGGATCTAAACTGTTTCCCAGCTTCGAAACAGTGAGGAATAGACAACATTATATTGATGTTGTTAATCCAACAAGTATGAAAAAAAGACTTGACCCTGTCTCTATACCAAACTTTGAAAAAGTGATTCGTCAAGCACTAAAAAAAAGCAGGTATTCACCACATGATATAAAAGTTCTTCTCCCTCTACATACGAAACGCTCCATGTTTAGAGAACTACTTCAAACATTACAAATACCAGAAGAAAACACAATTTATTTAGAACATCATGGACATATGTCAGCACTTGACCCATGTATTGGTCTTCATTTTGCAAAAGAGCAAGGTAAGTTATCTAATGGGGACATAGCTGTTGCAGTAAGTGCAGGAACAGGTTATACATGGGCTGCTACTGTTATTCAATGGAAGGGTGGCTGAAAAATGCTAAATTGAACTTGTAACTCAGTTGTAACTATCCTCAAGTACGATGAATGCAAGGTTTTACAGTTTCAACGAACATAAGGGGGAAGGAAAAATGAAGAAGTTCTCATTTCGTAAAATGCTTTTTTTAAGCATGCTTGCCATGCTGATGGTGATTGCTGCAGCATGTAGCTCAGGATCATCGACTACAGAAGAAGAGAATCCAAGCTCAGGTGACTCAGGCAAACCGGCAGAAGAAACAAAGGATCCAATTAAAATCGGTGTGCTTGCTTCATTAAGTGGTGGGCTTGAATCCTACGGCAAGCAATCAACACAAGGATTTGAACTCGGCCTAGAGTACGCCACAGACGGAACAATGGAAGTAAATGGCCAAAAGATCCAATTCATTGTAGAGGATACTGAAACAAAACCAGAAGTTGCAATTCAAAAGGCTACAAAGTTAATTGAGGAAGACGGAGTTGACTTCTTAGTTGGATCATCCAGTTCAGCAGATACATTAGCAGTTCTTCCATTAGCTGAAGAATATGAAAAGATTATGATTGTTGAACCAGCTGCAGCGGACAGTATTACAGGTGCAGACTGGAATGAGTATATATTTAGAACAGCCCGTAATTCATCACAGGATGCGGTTGCAGGCGCTGCAGCGATTGCAAAAGAAGGGGTTAAAATTGCAACCCTTGCACCAGATTATGCTTTCGGTCGAGATGGAGTTGCAGCCTTTAAGGAGGCCGCCGAAAATTTAGGTGCTGAGATTATCCATGAGGAATATGCAGATCCTGCAGCAACTGACTTTACTTCAAATATCCAAAAGATTATTGAAGCAAAGCCTGATTATTTATTTGTTGTGTGGGCAGGTGCAAATTCACCGTGGAACCAAATTGCAGATATGAAAGTCCAAGAAAATGGAATTAAAATATCGACAGGTGCTCCAGATATCCCAGCACTTGCAACAATGGAAGCGTTAGTTGGAATGGAAGGATTCACAGTGTACTATCATCAGCTCCCGAAAAATGAGATTAACGATTGGTTAGTAGAAAAGCACAAAGAAAAGTTTAATGGTGAGGTTCCTGACCTATTTACACCTGGAGGAATGACCGCTGCCTTAGCAATTGTGGAAGCGATTAAGAAGACAGATGGCGATACAAATGCAGATAAGCTAATCGAAGCAATGGAAGGAATGAGCTTTGATACACCGAAAGGACAAATGACATTCCGTGAAGAAGATCACCAAGCTCTTCAAACTTTATATGCGATTCGCCTGGAAAAGGTTGATGGTGTCGATTATCCAGTTCCGGTCTTAATGAGAGAGTTAAGCCCAGAAGAAACTGCTCCGCCAGTTCGCAACTAATTTGAACGATAAGCTTCGGTAGGATTACTACCGAAGCTTACTTTTAGAAAAAAGAGGTGAAGAAACGTGATGAATATTATTGAAACGAAAAACCTGACAATTGCTTTTGGAGGTCATATCGCTGTTGATAATGTGAATTTTTCAGTTCCTCCGAACCACTTCAAATCAATTATTGGTCCCAATGGTGCTGGCAAAACAACTTTTTTCAATTTATTAAGTGGTCAGCTTACACCGACTGCTGGCCAAGTTCTTTTAAAAGGAGATGATATTACAAATTTATCTCCAACAACACGTACACGTAAAGGAATCGGTCGCTCCTTTCAGATAACTAATGTTTTTCCAAATCTGACGGTACTTGAAAACGTACGATTAGCCGTTCAATCGGTAGCTGGTGTTCGCTACCAAATGTTTAAGCACTTCCGTAAATACCGACAATTCGAAGAAAAGGCATTACAGATATTATCGCTTGTTCTTCTTGATAATAAAGCTGATGCAATTGCAAAAAACCTTGCACATGGTGAAAAACGCAAGTTAGAAATAGCTATGTTATTAGCATTGGAGACGGAGGTTCTATTACTTGATGAACCAACTGCAGGAATGTCACTTGAGGAGGTTCCTGCAATCCTAGAAGTTATCAAAAAAATTAAGGAGGAAGGGAATCGCACAATCATTTTGATTGAACACAAAATGGATATGATTCTTGATCTTTCTGATAGTGTGATGGTCTTATTTAACGGCAGATTACTTGCTGATGGAACACCTGAAGAAATCATGAACAATGAAACAGTTCAATCAGCGTATTTAGGAGGTTTGTACGATGACACTGCATCTTAAGGTTGAGGGAATTGAAACCTATATCGATCAATTTCATATACTTCAAGGCATTTCATTTGAGGCTAAAAAAGGAGAGGTTACCGTTTTATTAGGCAGAAATGGTGCAGGCAAAACAACTACCTTAAGGTCGATAATGGGACTTAATCCTCCAGCTAAAGGAAAAATAGAATTTAATGGTGAAAGCATTTCGGGTTTAGCAACCTACCATATTGCCACAAAAGGAATTGGTTATGTCCCTGAGGACCAAGGTATATTCGGGGAGTTGACTGTAGAAGAAAATATGAAAGTTGCAATCAAAAAGGAGAATGAAGAAACGAAGGAGCGCCTAGATTATATTTTGAATCTGTTTCCAGATTTGAAGAAGTTCTGGAAAAGAAAGGGTGGAAACCTGAGTGGTGGACAAAAACAAATGCTCTCAATTGCCAGAGCATATGTCAATAACAATGACTTATTGCTCATTGACGAACCAAGTAAGGGACTAGCACCAATTGTTGTTGAAAAAGTAATGGAATCCATTCAAGAGATGAAGTCAAAAACGACAATTGTTCTTGTGGAGCAAAACTTTATCATGGCAAGTACGATTGGGGATCGCTTTTTTATTATTGACGATGGAAGAACCGTACATCATGGTGAAATGAAGGAGTTAAAAGAAAATGAACATCTCCGTAAACAATATTTAGGAATTGCTTAGTCGGAAACATTTGCGAAAGGAGGAAAAATTTGTGGAAGCAATCATCAACTTAACGATTAACGGCCTTGCTACAGGTATGTTAGTATTCCTACTTGCGGCAGGGTTAACCTTGATTTTTGGTCTTATGGATGTCCTAAACTTTGCACATGGAGGTTTGTTTGCCTGGGGAGCTTATGCAGGGGTTTGGTCATATGGGCAAACTGGAAGCTTTGTTGCCGGAATTATTACTGCACTAATAACCGGTCTTATTCTAGGCTTACTTATGGAAAAATTCATCGTTACTCCTGTATATGGAAATCATGTTCAGCAAATCTTGATAACGCTAGGGGTTATGATCGTTCTTTCTGAAATGTTGAAGGTAGTTTGGGGACCGAACCAATTGAGTGCGAAAACCCCTGAATATTTAAGTGGGAGCTGGGAGTTTGGCGGGGTGATTTTAATCAAATACCGGCTGTTTATCATATTCATTGGATTTCTAGTTTTCTTCCTCATTTACTATATCCTTAAAAATACAAAAATCGGATTAATTGTTCGTGCCGGTGTAATTAACAAGGAAATGGTTCAGTCACTTGGAATCAATATTAAAAGGATTTTTATGCTTGTCTTTATGGTAGGTGCAGCTATGGCAGCACTAGGTGGTGTATTACTAGGACCGTACTCCGGCCAAATTTATGCAGAGATGGGAATGGAATTTGCAATACTCGCATTTATTGTCGTTGTTATAGGTGGTATGGGAAGTATTACAGGTTCCCTGTTTGCAGCAATCCTAGTAGGGTTATCGGGATCCTTCATGGCCTACTATGTCCCAGAATTATCACTAGCAGTTAATATGCTTCTAATGGCCGTTGTATTAATTTTTAGACCACAAGGATTATTCGGTGCAAAGGGGTGAGGAAATGAAGCTTCTTACTGGTTCTTCAAAAGCTAATATTATCTACATTGCAGCAGCTGTGTTTCTTCTATGCTATCCATTTATCAATGATACTAGAAGTATATTAATTTTATTTACACAAATTTTTATTTTTGCTGTCTTTGCAATGAGCTATGATATCTTACTAGGTTTTACAGGGATTGTTTCATTCGGGCATGCAATGTTTTTTGGAATAGGTGCCTATTCGACAGGAATTCTGTTAGATCGCTTTGAACCAACAGTTCCTATTTTTCTACTTTCGATTATTGTTGGGATGATTCTGGCAGCCATTTTAAGTTATGTTGTTGGTTTACTCTCATTACGGTTAAAAAGTCACTTTTATGCGATGCTGACGTTGGCATTCTCAGGATTGTTTTTAGTAGCTGCAGAAAAGTGGAGGTCGTTAACAAGGGGGAATGACGGATTTACCTTTCGTATCCCGGATGTTTTTAAAGATCGGATGACTCTCTATTTTATTACATTATTCCTAATGATTGTTGTCTTTTTAGTATTAAAAAGATTCACAGAATCTCCTCTAGGGAGAGTTCTTCAAGCTATCCGTGAAAATGAGCCTCGGACAGAGTCACTAGGCTACAATGTGATTCATTATAAAATCATAGCAAGTATTGTAGCTGGTGTTATCGCAAGTGTTTCTGGTTCCATGTATGTTCTTACACTACGTTTTGTAAATACTTCAGTATTCGCGCTCGATGTGACATTGGATGCTCTTCTCATGACAATCATTGGTGGAGTAGGGACGCTTGTTGGGGCAATTATTGGAGCGGGACTAATTGAATTTGCCCATCATTGGCTAACAGGACTCGCAAAGGTTCATTGGATTTTTGAACGATGGATGATCTTCTTTGGCATTTTATATATTTTAGCCGTTATGTTCTTCCCAATGGGAATCGTCGGAACTGTAAAGTCGTGGTTTTATAAAAGAAAAGGAACGAATAAAACGAAAGACGTCGATAAAGAAAAAATAGCTGGCTAAGGAGAGAGGGTCATGAATGATAATCAAACCATAACTTCATTCGTTGTCCGTTGTGCCTTAATTCATGTAGATAGTGAGACAATGAAAAAGCAATGGCGGATAAAGGTAAGCCATGTTCAAGGGGAAGATGAAGTAGTTGTTACCGATTTAGATGATGCTGTTCAGTACATGAAACGTGTAATAGAGGAGTGACTCACATTGACTTTGCAATCAGTTGGAATTATAAGTACAGGAACTTATATTCCGAAGGATTTTCTAACTGGAGAAGACATTTCAAAAAGGAGCGGGATACCAAAGGAAATTGTTGAAAAGAAACTGGGCATATTGAAAAAGCCAATTCCCGGTCCTGATGACCATACGTGTGAAATGGGAATAATTGCAGCAAGAGAAGCTATAAACAAAGCCAAAATCAGTCCACTGGATATCGATTTAATCATTTATATTGGTGAGGAACATAAGGAATATCCCTTGTGGACAGCTGCAATTAAAATGCAACAAGAGCTTGGTGCTGTTAATGCATGGGGATTTGATGTTGCGATGCGCTGTGGTACGACAATCATGGCTTTAAAAGTGGCTAAGAATATGATGAGATCGGATGATTCTATTAAAACGGTTTTACTTGCAGGTGGATATCGCAATGTAGATTTCATTGATTACGAGAATCCGAGAACTCGTTTTATGTATAATTTAGGAGCTGGTGGAGGTGCAATTCTTTTACAAAGAGGTGTACAAAATAATCACGTCCTTGAAAGTCATCTTATTACAGATGGCACATTTTCTGAGGATGTTGTCGTTGTAGCAGGGGGGACAAAAAATCCAATCACAAAAGAGGCGCTTGAGCAAAAATTAAACATGCTCGATGTCCTTGACCCAGAGGGGATGAAGCAGCGGCTTGAAGAAAAGTCCATGCAAAACTTTCTTAAAGTTATTCGAACTGCGTTAGAAAAAAGTGGATATACAGAGAAAGATATTGATTATTTAGGTATACTTCACATGAAGAAATCAGCCCATGATTACGTGTTAAAGGAATTAGGCCTATCTGAGGAGCGATCAATCTATCTAAATGAGTATGGGCACATCGGTCAAATAGATCAAATTCTTTCTTTGGAAATAGCGGAAAAAAAAGGTAAAATAAAAGAAGGAGATCTTGTTGTGTTAGTGAGTGCAGGAATTGGATATGCGTGGGGGGCCACGGCAATAAAATGGGGGGATTGTTCATGCCAGCTATCGAACTGAAAACTGTCAATCTAGCAAATGGAGAAACGTTAGGATATCGGGAACGTGAGGGTGGCGAAAAGGTTCTTTTACTTATACATGGTAACATGACTTCGTCAAAGCACTGGGATATATTAATTGATAAAATTGATAACGATTACAAATTTATCGCTGTTGATATGAGAGGATTTGGAATATCCTCATATAACAAGCCCATACAATCGATAAAGGACTTTTCTGATGATATCAAATTATTTGTTGATGAATTAGGCTTATCAGATTTTATCATTGCTGGTTGGTCAACTGGTGGTACTGTAGGAATGCAGTTTGTAGCAGATTATCCAGGATATTGTAATAAGTTGATATTAGTGGAGTCCGTCTCAACAAGAGGTATTGCGCTTTATGAGGTTAATTCAGAGGGGAAAGAGGATTATTCAAAGAGGCTTAAAACTTATGAGGATATCTTAAAGGATCCACTTAGAATTATTCCGATTCAAAATGCGTATGACACTAGAAATAAAGAAGTATTAAAATTGATTTGGAATGCTTTAATTTATACCCATAACTTGCCTGATGAGAATCATTATGACGAATATTTAGACGATATGTTAACACAAAGAAATCTAGCTGAAGTCTATTATTCATTAAATAAATATAATATCAGTGAATATCATAACGGATTGGTTGAGGGAAACGGTCTTGTGAAAAAGATTAAAATCCCAGTCTTAATTTTACGTGGTGATAGAGACCTGGTGATTACAGATAAAATGACAAAAGAAATAGTTGAGGATTTAGGTGAAGTAGGAACATTTATTGAATTAGCAGACTGTGGACATTCTCCGTTAATTGATAACCTAGATTTGTTATTAAAACATATACATGAATTTATCGAACAAAAGGAGCCTGCAAAATGAGATTAAAGGATAAGGTAGCAATCATCACAGGAGCGGCAAATGGACTTGGGCTAGAAGCAGCTATTACATTTGTACGCGAGGGTGCGAAGGTTGCTTTAACAGATTATGATACAACGGGGGTTGAAAGAGCAAAAGAACTGAAGGAACAAGGTGCAGATGTAGAGTTTTTTCAGGTCGATGTTGCAGATAGAAACAGCGTCGATCAAATGGTCGCTGCTGTAATGGAGCGATTTGGTAAGATTGATATTTTAATAAACAATGCGGGAATTACTCGCGATGCAATGCTGACAAAGCTTTCTCAGGAGGACTTTCAAAAGGTTATTGATGTGAACTTAACGGGCGTTTTCAATTGCACACAAGCAGTGGTTCCACATCTGATTGCAAATGGTAAAGGAAAAATTGTCTCCGCTTCTTCTGTAACGGGTGTATACGGTAATGTTGGGCAAACAAATTATGCAGCATCCAAGGCCGCGGTAGTAGGGATGACAAAAACCTGGGCAAAAGAACTTGGCAGAAAAGGAATCAACGTCAATGCAGTTGTACCCGGATTTATTGAAACAGGAATGGTGGCAACCGTGCCTGAAAAAGTTATCAATCAATTAAAGCAAATGATTCCACTTCAAAAACTGGGGAAACCATCGGATATCGCCAATGCGTATTTATTTTTATCCTCCGATGAAGCCGATTATGTGAACGGTACAACCTTGCATGTTGATGGTGGGATTATGATGTAAGTTGTAAATTAGGGGCTTGTTAGCCCCTAATTTTTTTTGTAAGTGAAAGATACTTGTTGGAATAAGGACGAATAGAGAGCTGCGGAACGGAGAAGTTCATGGATAGTTGGTTGAATAGAAAACATTGATCATAGTCAAATCAGAGAAGAATGTTGAAAGAAATGTCTCTGAAAGCCTCGCTCACGGACAAATCAGAGAGGAATGTTGAAAGAAATGTCTCTGAGAGCCTTGTTCACGGTCAAATCAAAGGGAATAATCGAATGAATGTCCCTGTAACCCCTTTCCTTTAAGGAATCTACAAAATGGTAAGGTCTTTTTCAGAAAAAGCGTCTTATTCAATAATAAACATAACAAGCTGGTAACTCATCCGTTAATGAAGCCCACACCGAAAGTGAATTTCTCAAACCAAGCGAACAACCCGAAGAAAAATAACCAAATTGGACTTTCTATTTAAACCTAAACTCTTCACTATCCTCATGTAACTTCTATGTAACTCCTGTCTTCTATAGTAAGAATAGAATTAAGAAGACGTAAGGAGAGATAGTTGTGAGGTGGGAACTGGATTGGATTGCAAATCGGGCTCGACTATCACCTGATTCGATTGCTGTCGTGGATGGAGAAACTGGCAGCCGATTTACCTTTCAGGAACTAAATAAACGTGCGGAAAGTATCGCTTGCTTTTTTAGAACAATTGGAATCAAGAAGGGAGATCGTGTAGCACTACTATCTCCGAATGATGTCAGTTATTTCGATTTGTTATTTGCATGTGGAAAAATTGGGGCAATCTTTGTACCGCTAAATTGGCGCTTATCAAGTGAAGAGATCAAGTATATACTTTCAAATTCGTCACCAAAACTGGTTGCATTTTCAAGCCAATTTGAGGAATTATTACAAGGACATAAAACTAGGAAAAACATAAAAATTGATTCTGAGGAGTATCATCGGATTTTCAATGTAGTTAGTACTTTGATTGACCAAGAGGAGTGCATTCTAGAAGAAGATCCATTGGCGATTATTTATACAGGTGGAACAACAGGAAAACCAAAAGGAGTTGTCCTTTCTCATCAATCTATTTTGTGGAACGGGATAAATACAATTGTGAGCTGGAATTTGTCAGCAGAAGATGTGACATTAACATATATGCCAATGTTCCATACAGGAGGTCTTAATGCGTTATCCATTCCAATTTTAATGATGGGAGGCAAGGTTGTAATTGCAAAAAACTTTGAGCCCAAACGCGCCATTCAAATTATTAATCAAGAAGGATGTACAATCGTTTTACTCGTTCCAACGATGTATCATATGATGGTGAACACCCCTTCCTTCAAACATGTGACATTTCCAACCATGCATACTTTTCTATCGGGAGGTGCGCCATGCCCACTTGAAATTTATCAGGCATTTGAAGAGAAGGGATTATCTTTTAAAGAAGGCTATGGTTTAACAGAGGCAGGGCCAAATAATTTCTTTATTGATCCAAAAATATCAAGGTTTCGAAGAGGGTCTGTTGGAAAGGCCATGTTTTTCAATGAAGTGAAGATTATGACAGCTGAAGGACATGTGGCAAAGGCTGGTGAAGTTGGAGAGCTTTTGATTCGTGGAAAACATTTATTCCATCATTACTGGAATAATCCAGATGCAACAAAGGAAGTCTACAATGACGGTTGGTTGCACACAGGGGATTTAGCGAGATGTGATGCTGAAGGCTATCACTATATTGTGGGCCGCAAGAAAGAAATGATTATCACAGGGGGAGAAAATGTATACCCACTTGAGGTTGAACAGTGCATCAGTAAACACCCAGCAATTAACGAGGTTGCTGTTATTGGTGTACCCCATCAAAAATGGGGAGAGATGGTGATTGCTGTGCTCTCTTTAATGCCAGAACAACACGTTTCAAAGACTGAATTGACAGTGTTCTGTCAAGAAAAGATAGGTAAATATAAGGTGCCAAAAGAGTTTATCTTTGTAGAGGAGATTCCTAAAACACATGTTGGAAAAATTGATAAAAACCATTTGCAAAAGACATATAAAAATATAGTTGGTTAATGAAAAATAAGATTCGAGTTAACCATGTGCATTCAACTTATCAGAGGACTATATGTATTAAAAAAACGACTACTATTTTCATTTGTAGTCGTTTTTGTGTTGTATGAATATCTAGGGTAATTACATTAACATTAGACTACGACTATTTACCTATTGTTCGTGTATTATGCAAATATTTTGTAATACTTTTGTTTAATTTTCGTAAATTTTATTGACCAAATACCCCTTTCCCAGTATTCTGTAGGCGTACCATATTCTACTAATTTACTAAGTGAGGGGAGAAAACTGTGAAAAAAGGCATAGTGAGAAAATTACTGTCATTATTATTCGTTTTTAGTTTAATAGTGCCTACTACTCTATTAAACTTTGCTCCTGTTGTAAGTGCAGCAGAAGCAACTGTGGAACAAACATCCTATAAAACTGTAGCAGATGCAATTGCAAATAATACTGGCAAAGCTACAGTACAAGGATATATTGTTGGCACTGCTAAGAGTGGAACAAGCTACGACCAAGTTAGTCCATTCGATATTAATACAAATCTTGGTTTAGCTGATGATCCAAACGAAACGGATCCTGCTAAGATTTTACCTGTACAGTTACCAAAAGGTGATGTTCGAACAGGATTAAACTTAGTAGATCATCCAGAAAATTTTCAAAGAAAAGTGGCGATTACAGGGAGCCTAGAAGCATATTTTAGCGTTCCGGGTTTAAAAAGCGCAACTTCTTATGAACTTGAGGAGGATACAAATCCTGGTGAACCACAACCAGAACCAGAACAACCAACCGTAATTACAATTGCTGAAGCACGCACCCAAAGTACTGGTCAAGCAGCAATCAAAGGTACAGTAACTGCATTATTAAAAAATACAATTCATATTCAAGATGAAACAGCTGCAATTGCAGTTCGTCCAACCTCGTTAGATGTTCAACTTGGTGATGAAATTACTGTGAGTGGTTCATTACAAGAGTACAGAGGACTGTTACAATTAGATTCTGCAAAATTAATTGAAAAAACAGAAGATAAAGGTGTACCATCCCCAGTTGAATTAGCAGGAGCTAAAATTAATGAAGAAAACGAATCTAAATTAGCCCTCGTAAAAAATGTAGAATTAATCGATGTGAATAAAGGTAGTGGCTGGGCAAATTTCACAGCTAAAGCCGAAGATGGTACAGAATTTTTAATTCGTGATGAAAATGGTACTTTAGAGTTATCTATTGGAACTACTTACGAATCGATCACAGGTATTGTTCAACAATTTGACCAAGATTATCAAATCATTCCTCGAGGACAAGCAGATATCGTAGTAGATTCATCAAAAGTTCAGCCAGTGTATGCATCTCAACCATCGGGTACAATTTCTGCGGGGACTCAAGTAACATTAACTACTTCAACTTCAGGTGCAGAAATTTACTATACAACAGACGGTTCTGATCCAACTGTTGAAAATGGTAAAAAATATAGTGAACCAATTACAGTTAATGAAGATGTGATTATTAAAGCTATTGCTGTAAAAGAAGGTTTAACAACAAGTGAAGTAACAGAATTTACTTATAACGTCTATAATGCAGCAGACATAAAAATACACGATATTCAAGGTGAATCACATACTTCACCGTTAGATGGTGTAGTGGTAAATGACGTCGAGGGTATCGTAACGTATATTTATAGTATTAAAGGCGGCAACTACTTTCATATGCAAACACCAGATGACCAAACCGATGACAATTCAAAGACATCTGAGGGTATTATCGTATACACAGGCAATAAAGCAGATGTAAAAGTAGGTAATTTAGTTCGTGTGACAGGTACAGTTGATGAATACCATATCGACGGTTATAGTGATGCAAACAAAACCGATTTAGCCGTAACACAAATCAATGCTAGAGATGACCGCGGTGGTGTTGTTACAATAATTGAGGAGAAGGTTGAATTACCTGAGCCGATAAAGATTGCAAGCGAAAACCTACCTACTCAAGTCATTGATAATGATAGTTTGGTAGAGTTTGATCCTGAAGAAGATGCAATTGATTTCTGGGAAAGTATAGAAGGAATGCTTGTTGAAGTTGGAACAGTTAAAGCTGTTGCACCTCAAGAGCATGGAGATTTAATTACTGTATTAGAAAATAGAATGACGGATACAATCCATGGTGGAGTATTACTAACAGAAGACAATGCAAATCCTGATCGTATCCAGTTCAAAATGTATGATAACAATGCTGCTAGAGATTTCGAGGTAGCAACAGGAGACAAATTTACTGGACCAATCACAGGTGTAGTAAACTACGGTTTCCAAAATTATAAGATTTATGTCGATTTAGAAGAAATGCAAGCAAAGCATGTTGAAGGTAATTCAGAACCTGAGACAACAACGATTGTTAAAGAAGACGATAAGCTTACCATTGCTTCTTATAATCTAGAAAACTTCTCAAATAATACGAAAGAAACATCGGATGATAAAGCTCGAAAATTAGCAAGAGCTTTTGTTCAAGACATGAAGAGTCCTGATATCATTGGGGTAACTGAGGTTCAAGATAACAATGGACAAAGTGCAGGAGATGCAGCCGCTAACGAAAGTTATGAGCGTTTAATTCAAGCCATTGTTGCTGCTGGCGGTCCTGAATATCAATATTTAAATATTGATCCAGTTAATAATCAAGATGGTGGCGCACCAAATGCAAACATCCGTGTTGGGTTCCTATACAGTCCAGAACGTGTTTCTTTACCAGAAGGGATTCCAGCCGGTGATGCAACAACAGCTGTTGGTTATGAAGATGGTAAATTAACTCATAACCCTGGACGAATTGATCCTACAAATACAGCATTTGAAAATAGTCGTAAACCATTAGCAGCACAATTTACCTTCAATGGTGAAGATGTAGTAGTTATTGTAAACCACTGGAACTCCAAATCTGGCGACACTCCATTGTTCGGTTCAACACAACCGCCGGTATATGGCAGTGAAGTCCAACGTAAACAAATTGCAAATATTGTTTATGACTTTATCGAGGAAATCAAAGTTGATAACCCGGATGCAAATATTGTATCAGTTGGTGATTTTAACGATTATCAATTCGCTGAGTCTCTAAAAATTCTTGAAGGCGACTTAATGACCAACATGATTAACCATGTTGAACAAAGTGATCGTTACACATATCTGTTCCAAGGTAATTCACAGGTCCTAGACCACATTGTGGTATCAAATAACTTAGTGCCTAGTACTGAAATTGACATTTTACACATTAATTCAGACTTTACAGATATGGCGGGGCGTGCGAGTGACCATGACCCGGTAATGGTTCAAGTTGACCTAAAAGAAAATTATGACTTAACGATCATGCACACAAATGATGTTCATGCTTCCTTAGACAACATGCCAAAAACGGTAACTGCAGTGAAGGAAATAAGAGTAGAAAATCCTGATTCGCTACTCCTTCATGCAGGGGATGCTTTTACAGGAACCTTGTATTTTAATGAGTTCCTAGGAAAAGCAGATTTAGCCATGATGAATTTAATGGACTTTGATGCAATGACCTTCGGTAACCACGAATTTGACTTAGGTTCTTCAAGTGAAGGACATCAAAAGTTAGTTGAATTTATCAAGGGAGCTCAGTTCCCATTTGTAAGTGCCAATGTTGATTTATCGAAGGATGCTAAATTTGATGGGATTTTCAATGATTCTATTGCAACTGATATTGATAATGGACAAATTTACAACGGAATCATCAAAGAAGTAAACGGTGAGAAAGTGGGTATTTTCGGATTAACAACTGAAGAAACTGTCGATATTTCAAGCCCAGGCTCCATCGCATTTGAAAACTATCTACAAGAAGCTGAAAAAGCCGTTAAAACCTTCGAAGAACAAGGTGTTAACAAGATTATTGCATTAACTCATATTGGTTATGACGACAATGCTGCGGTAGATAACGACTTAATCCTAGCTGAAAAAGTAGAAGGCATTGACGTTATTGTTGGTGGACATAGCCATACAGCATTGGCTGAACCAGTCATTGTTGCAAAAGATGAGACACCTACCGTAATCGTTCAAGCAGGTAATGCGAATAGTAACTTAGGTTTGCTTAACGTTGAATTCGATGAAAATGGAGTAATAGAGACACATAATGGTAAATTAATTGAAATTAAAGAGCAAGATCCTGACGAAGAAGCTCAGGCCGTATTAGCACCATTCAAGACAAAAGTTGAAGAGGTAGCTAATACAGAAATCGGGGTATCAACTCCTATTGAATTAGAAAACCCACGTACAAATGGTGATGATACAAAACTCAGTGTACGTAAAAATGAAACAATCTTAGGAAACTTAATTACAGATGGTATGCTTGAAAAAGCAAAATCAATTACTGGTAAAGATGTAATAATGGCTTTACAAAATGGCGGTGGTATCCGTGCTGCTATCGATGCTGGTCCAATCACAACGGGTGAAGTAATCACCGTTCTACCATTTGGTAATACGTTAGCTACAATGGATGTTACAGGTGTTGAATTAAAAGAGGCATTTGAAATCTCCGTGAGTAAGTATCCTGGAGAAAATGGTGGATTCTTACATCTTGCTGGCGGTAAAGTTAAGTTTGACTCTACTAAGCCAGAACATGATCGTGTGGTATCTGTATCATACCTGAACGAAAATGGTGAGTATGTAGAAGTACAAGACGATAAATTGTATACTATTGCAACTAATGCCTTCACAGCTAAAGGTGGTGACGGTTATGACATATTTGCAAAAGCATATGAAGAAGGTCGCGTAACTGACCTAGGACTTTCTGATTGGGAGAACTTCCGTGACCATTTAGTAAGTCTTGGTAGCGAGGGAATTCCAACTGAGGTTGAAGGCAGAATCGTTGATGTAGAAGGTCAATTTAAATTAAAGGTAATGCATACTAACGATACACATGCTTCTTTAGACAACATGCCTAAAACGGTAACTGCAGTGAAAGAGCAAAGAGTTAAAGATTCGAGTGCACTACTTCTTCATGCTGGGGATGCATTTACAGGAACCTTATATTTTAATGAGTTCCTAGGAAAAGCAGATTTAGCTATGATGAATTTAATGGGCTTTGATGCAATGACCTTTGGTAACCACGAATTTGACTTAGGTTCTTCAAATGAAGGACATCAAAAATTAGTTGAATTTATTAAGGGAGCTCAGTTCCCATTTGTAAGTGCCAATGTTGATTTCTCGAAGGATGCAAACTTCGATGGAATTTTCAATGATTCTATCGCATCAGATATTAATAATGGACAAATTTACAATGGAATCATCAAAGAAGTAAACGGTGAGAAAGTGGGTATTTTCGGATTAACAACTGAAGAAACTGTCGACATTTCAAGCCCAGGCTCCATCGCATTTGAAAACTATCTACAAGAAGCAGAAAATGCTGTTGAAGCTTTTGAAGCAGTAGGTGTTAACAAGATTATTGCATTAACACATATTGGTTATGATGATAATGCTGCCGTAGATAACGACTTAATCTTAGCTGAACAAGTAGAAGGCATTGACGTCATTGTAGGTGGGCATAGTCATACAGCTTTGGATGTCCCATCTGTTGTTGCGAAAGATGATACACCTACTGTAATCGTTCAAACAGGTAATGCGAATAGTAACCTAGGCGTCCTAGATATAGTATTTAATGAAAATGGTGTAGTAATTGAACATGCGGGGGAATTAATTTCAATCGGTGATCAAGAGGCTGATCCCAAAGCAGCAGAAGTGTTAGCACCATTCAAAGAACAAGTGGACAAAGTAGCACAAGAGGAAATCGGAGTATCAACCCCTATAGAATTAGCAAACCCACGTACAAATGGTGACAATACAAAACCAAGTGTACGTAAAAACGAAACAATCTTAGGAAACTTAATTACAGATGGAATGCTTAAAAAAGCAAAGGAATTTACTGGAAAGAATGTAGTGATGGCTTTACAAAATGGCGGTGGCATTCGTGCAGCAATAAATGAAGGACCAATCACAGTAGGTGAAGTAATCACAGTTCTTCCATTTGGTAACACGTTAGCTACGATGGAAGTAACAGGTGCTGAGCTGAAAGCTGCATTTGAAATTTCTTTAAGCAAGTATCCGGGAGAGAATGGCGGCTTTTTACATGTTGCTGGAGGAAAGGTAGAATTCGATTCTACAAAACCAGCAGGCGAACGTGTAGTTGAAGTTTACATTGAAGATGCTAAAGGAAACCTTGTAGCAGTTGATGAAAATACAACATATATCGTAGCAACCAATGCATTCACAGCTAAAGGTGGAGATGGTTATGATGTATTTGCAAAAGCATACGAAGAAGGCCGTGTAACAGATTTAGGACTTTCTGATTGGGAAAACTTCCGTGATCATTTAGTAAGCATTGGCAGCGAGGGAATCCCAACTGAGGTTGAAGGTAGAATCATTGATATTACTTCAACACCAGGTGAAACAGAACCGGAAGGACCTCAAATTATTGTTGTTAATCCGGATGTCGAAAGAGGAAATAAATATGTAGTAACAGCAGATGATTTGGGAGATCTAAAAGATGGCGCTATTGTTAGAGTTGAAGTCCCTGCTAAGAAAAATACAATTTTTGTATCATTAAGCTCTGAGGCCATTGCGAAACTTAAAGCAGTAAATGCAACATTAGTCATTTCAAATGGCGTGGTTGACCTTCAAATTCCTTCTTCTATCTTACCTGATAGTGAAACGGAAATTAAAGTACAGAAGGACAACCGTAAGGATGCTATAGTTGCCTATGATTTTACAATCAAATCTGAGGGCAAGGGCTATCACAAGTTTAACGAAAAAGTCACAATGACTTTTTCGGTTGACCCTAAAACGGTGGATGATCCTAAAAAAGTGAAGGTCTTCTATTGGAATCCAGAAAGTAAGAAATGGGAATTGGTGGGTGGCGACTTTAAAGATGGTAAAATTACAGCCACTACCGATCACTTCAGTACATTTGGTGTACTAGAGGTTAAGGATTCTAAGGAAACTCCAGAAACTGATGAAAAAGATAATAATACGAATGACTCAACGACAACAGAATCTGGTGGTAAGAATGCCAATGGTGGCAAAAAGCTTCCGATTACAGCAACGAATTCCGCTAACTTGTTAGTTATCGGTCTTGTGTTAATCCTTATAGCTGTTGGTATCCTCTATGTAAACAGAAGAAAAACAGCTTAATAGACTGTCAACAATCTAGTAAAGAGAGAAAAACATAGTGTTTTCTCTCTTTTTTTTAATGACCTAATAAATATTACTAAAGGATTTTTACAATAATTGTTGAATTACTTTCTTAGTAAAAATAAGGGAGTTATTCGAATGATTACGTACAATTTGTTAAGAGGAAAAAAGGTACAGCTTGTTAGAATTAAAGAAGAAGATGTTCCGACCATTGTAAGTTGGTATGAGGATCAGGAATTTCTTAGAAATCTAGACACTTTACCATCCTTTCCTAAACATCCTTCTGCTTTTAAAGAGTGGGTTGAGCAGAAAAACGAGAAAGAGTTTGTATTTGGGATTAAAGAATTGGAGACTAAGGAATTAGTTGGATTTGTGGACATCGACAGCATTATTTGGCCACATCGAAATGCTTGGCTTGCAATCGCAATTGGTGGAGAAGGAAACCGTAATCGAGGGCTTGGGTATGAAGCCATGCAACTCGTGTTGGATTTTGCTTTCAAAGAGTTAAATCTTCATAGAATCCAATTAACCGTTTTTCAGTACAATGAGAGGGCCATCGCCTTATATGAAAAGTTGGGATTTGTTAGAGAAGGCACCTCAAGAGAATTTCTAGAGCGTGACGGGAAGCGATTTGATATGTACTCCTATGGTTTGCTAAAACATGAATGGAAGAAATAAAAAATAATTCCCCTAGATGCTAGGGGAATTTAATTTATTTCATTTCATAGTTTAAGTCCCAAATAATCCCGAATTGGTCCTTTACTTTTGCATATTTTGCACCCCAAAAGGTATCCTGTAATTCCATGAACACAGTTCCTTTTTGCTTTAGGTCATTGTAGGTTTTCGTAATTTCCTCTTCACTTTCAAATTCCAAAACTAAAGAGATATTGTTTCCAAAGGTTACACTTTGGTCGGGAGAGTCATCTGATACCATTAGTAAGAGTTCGTTCTTTTTGAACTTACCATGAATAAGTCGGTCATTAGCCCAGTCCTGAGTTTCATAGCCTGCCTGAGCATATGTTTGAACATCCAATATTTCGCCCTCAAATATTTCCTGATAATATTCCAAGGCTTCTTTCGCATTCCCATTAAACATTAAATAAGGTGTCGCTTGTCCTTTCATTCACAAAACACTCCTTTTTAATATCAGCAAGTTGCCCTACACTATGTTTTCTATTTACTAAAGAAATCATACACGATTGTATATTTTTTCCTCATGTACCATTATATTTAAATAAAATACAAAACACAAGAACAAATGTTCTTTTTCGGAGGTGCGATATGTTTATCAGAAGACTTTTGCCAGAGGATGCTGAAAGCTATTTTAGGTTGCGATTAAAAGCACTAACAACTGACCCTGATGCATTTTTAGTTACGTATGATGAAGCAAAAAATAATGATAACCCAATAGGAGAGTACAAGAAAAGTTTTCAATCTGAAGAAATAATAACGCTTGGGGCATTCGAAGGTGAACATTTAGTGGGGATGGTAACCTTAGTCAGGGAAACACGTCGAAAAATAAGACATAGGGCTACTATTGTGGCGATGTATGTTGATGATGAAAAAAGAGGTAAGGGAATTGCAAATGCATTGCTAAATGAAGCTATTAAAATGGCAGTAAATCTCCCTGAAATCGAGCAGATATATTTAACAGTAGATGCAGAGAATAAACCAGCTAAAGAATTGTACAAAAAACTAGGTTTTCAATCATTTGCTGTTGATAAAAGGGCCATTAAATACAACGGCCAATATCGGGATGAAGAGCTCATGGTATTATTTCTCGAGAAATAATTGTCAATTTTTGTCTTGCTAAAATAATAGGTGTCCCGTATTATTAAATGTGATAGTATATATTGATAGAATTTGAATGTTAACAACTACATATTGTGTTTAGCCTTGGGAAAAAGATGCCATTTGTGCTTAAAAGGGAATCTGGTGAAAGTCCAGAACTGCCCCCGCAACTGTAAATGCTGACGAAATGAACAGACCACTGTATAAGATAACTTAAATAAAGGTACTTATATGGGAAGGGTTCAAAGTAGAGCGACGCATGAGTCAGGAGACCTGTCTTTTCTTAAGATGTTTCACCTTCTTCGGGGATTGGGAAGATGAAACGGTGGCGACAGGTAGAGCAACTCTTGTGCTCTCTTGATGTTATCGTTTCATCCGCTCAATTGAATTGGGCGGATTTTTTATTTTAACGAATAATTTGTTAAGGGAGAGAAATAGATGAATATTACAACTCAAGGGGAATTGGATTCCATATTACACTCGCTTGAATATGCAGAAAGTACCTACCAACTTGACACTACCGAAATTCGAAACAAACTGCAGGAAATAAAATTTAATACAGTTGAAGCGAACCAGCATGCACTTTTTTATTCCTTAAACAAAATTGCCATGGATCAGCCCAACTGGACATATTTAGCGGCTAATCTCTATTTAAATGAACTGTATGAAAAAGCTGCAACGAATCGAAATTACAACAGTGCTCTAAAATACGGCAGTTTGTATGAGTTGCTACAGGAACTTACATCAAAAGGAATATATTCTGATGAATTATTAAACTCATATTCTAAGGAGGAGATACTTGAACTAGGAGAGGTAATTGATCCAGATAAAGATCATTTGTTTACATACATCGGTTTATTTTTATTAGCGGATCGGTATCTTGCAAGGGATTATGAACGAAATATTTACGAACTTCCACAGGAGCGATTCATGATAATTGCTATGACATTAATGGAGCATGAGGAAAGAGAGGTTCGACTTACTTATGTGAAAGAGGCCTATTGGGCATTAAGTAATTTATATATGACAGTCGCCACACCAACTCTATCAAATGCTGGTAAAAGCTTTGGCCAGTTGTCCTCTTGTTTCATTGATACTGTTGAGGACTCACTTGATGGAATCTATTTAAACAATTGGGATATTGCTAGATTATCAAAAGATGGTGGTGGAATTGGCGTATACTATGGCAAGGTTCGCGCGCTAGGATCTGACATAAAGAAATTCAAAGGAAATTCTTCCGGGATCGTTCCTTGGGTTCGCCTTATCAATGATACAGCAGTAAGTGTTGATCAATTAGGACAACGACAAGGAGCAATCGCAATCTATTTAGATCTCTTCCACAAAGATATTATGAATGGTTTTCTAGATTTAAAGACAAATAATGGAGATGAACGTCGGAAGGCTCACGACATCTTTACGGGGGTTTCCGTACCTGATTTGTTTATGGAAAAGCTGCAAGAGGTAGATGAAAATGGTAGAAGTATTGGGGAATGGCACACTTTTTGTCCACATGAAGTAAAGCAAATCATGGGCTGGAGAGATGGGCAAGGAAATCCGTTAGGACTCGAAGATTTTTACGATGAAGAGGATGAAAAATACTTCACTGAAAAATACTTAGAAGCTGTGAATCATCCACTTTTACCACGTAAATCGTATCGAGCGATGGATGTCATGGCAAGAATTATGATTGCTCAACTAGAAACAGGAACACCATATATGTTTTATCGTGACGAAGTAAATCGCCAGAATCCGAACAAGCATCTACTAGGAAAGGGAAGAACTTCGATTTTTTGTAGTAATTTATGTACAGAAATCGCGCAAAATATGTCAGCAACAGCGATTACGAAGGAGTATATCGACGATGAAGGAAATATTGTAATCATTCGAAAACCAGGTAATTTTGTGGTTTGTAATCTCTCATCTGTCAATCTACCAAGAGCTATTGGGGACGAAGTACTTGAACGTTTAATTCGAATTCAGGTTAGGATGCTTGATAATGTTGTCGATTTGAATACGATATCCGTTAAACAAGCTGATCTCACAAATAAGAAGTTTCGGGCGGTAGGCTTAGGTACATTTGGGTGGCATCATCTTTTAGCAGTAAAGGGAATTTACTGGGAATCAGATGAGGCTGTTCAATATGCTGATGAACTATATGAAGCAATTGCTTATCATGCGATCAAATCATCGATGGAGCTTGCAAAGGAAAAAGGAGCCTATAGTGAATGTAAAGGTTCTGAATGGGAAACCGGCACCTATTTTACCCGCAGAAAGTATTTGTCCGACAGATGGAATATGTTACGAGAAAATGTATCTAAACATGGAATACGCAATGGCTGGCTAATGGCTGTGGCGCCAAATTCATCGACAGCTAAAATCGGAGGTTCCACAGATGGAATTGACCCCATCTATGCGGCTGAATATGCGGAGGAAAAAAAGAATTTTAAGTTTAAAGTTACCGCACCTGATATCAATTATAAGACATATGAGTTTTATCGGAAAGCACGTCATGAGGTCGATCAGATTTGGAGCATTAGACAAAATGCTGCACGCCAACGTCATATCGACCAGGGAATTAGCTTCAACCTGTATGTAAGACATGACATTAAAGCAAAGGACCTTTTGCAGCTTCATTTAGAAGCATGGAGACATGGACTTAAGACAACATATTATGTGAGAAGCACGTCACAGGCAGAAATTGAAGAATGTGAACTATGCCATAGTTAAGGGGGAATAAGCTGATGAGTAGTCAGCCATTAACAAAAATAAAATTGTTTAATCCAGAGTTTCCGAATAAATCAACAGGAATCATTAATGGGGAAACTTCGGGAATATTGAATTGGAACGATATCGCGTATCCACAAATGTATACACTCTATCAAACCTTGCTTTCGAATTTTTGGAAAGCACAAGAAATCAATATGCAGGATGACATCAAACAATGGGACCAACTAAGTTCTATTGAAAAGGATGTGTTTTTACGAATCAACACGCAACTTGCATCATTAGATAGTTTGCAAACACCAACAATGAATCAGGTCATGGATTATGTGACGGATTCTAGTTTTAAAGCCATATTTGCAGTAATTTCGCAACAGGAAGCGGTCCATAATGAATCATATTCTTATATTCTGAGCTCGCTTGTACCATTTCAAGAACAAAATAAGCGTTTTAATCAGGCGAAAGAGGACCCAATTGTTCGAAAAAGAAATCAACTTATTCTAGAGGCTTACGAAGGTTTTAGGGAACAGCCAACTCCGGAAAACTTATTTAAGTTAGCGGTTAATTCGATTAATCTAGAAGGCATCTATTTTTATGCAGGTTTTGCCTTTTTCTATAATCTGGCAAGGCAACAAAAAATGCTTAAGACTAGTACGATGATTAGCTATATTCAAAGAGATGAAATGCAGCATGCCTATTTTATTGCGCAATTTGTTCGGATTCTCTTATCTGAGAACCCAGAATTGAATACTGAAGAAAATAAAGATTACGTTTATAAGTCAATTGGACAGGCAGTAGAGCTTGAAAAAGAGTGGGCACGCTATATCTTAAAAGACATTGATGGAATCGATTTACGTGAGTTTGAAGAGTATGTCGAGTATCTTGCGAACAAACGCTTCCGCCAACTAGGGTTTCAAAATATGTATGATGAAAAAGAAAACCCAATGCCATGGATTCAAGTATTTAGTGATGAGATGATGAATGACACCAAATCTGACTTCTTCGAGCAAAAATCACGAACCTATACAAAAGTATCCCAATCCAATGGATTTGATGAGCTATAAGAATGAAAGTCGCCATTGTTTATACATCAATCACAGGAAACACAGAGGAAGCAGGAGGAATCATCAACCATTATATGAGAAGGTATACAAGTGAGTGTTTTATCTATTCGGTAGAACAATTTCCTTTTTACGAATTAGAATCCTTTGATGTCGTCATCATCGGTACCTATACATGGGGGGATGGAGATATTCCTTTAGAAATGATTCAGCTTTACCGTGCTTTTGAGAACAATCATACAAAGGGTATAGTAACGGGTGTATTTGGTACTGGGGATCAATGCTATCCAAATTTTTGTGGGGCGGTTGATAAATTTCGCGATATGCTTTACGTACACTCAAATTTAGCAGCTACATTAAAAATTGAACTAATGCCACAGCAAATGGATGAACATCGATTTGAGCGCTTTGCCCAAGTTGTAACAGATCGAGTAAATAGTCAAAAGGGTATCACTGTTTAGTGGTACCCTTTTTCATAGGAAAATTTTAAACGTAAACCCATCGCAATGTTAAAAATAAATACTCCAATGAGCATCACTAGTAATATGGGAAAATCTAAAGTTGATGCAATGATTGGACCAAGGCTAGCGCCGGTTAATAATGTAAATGAATATAATGAAATAGCGGAACCACGTGCGTGTTCCCCCAACTTTCCTACAAGGGAAATGATTGAAGGGAAGAGCAAAGATATTGACGCAACAAAAGGTACGCTTAGAATTGCGATTAATCCAGGTGTTTGGGACATGAAAAGAAAAATAAGACTTTTGGTAGCTAGGATTAGTCCAATTAATAATGTTCTACGGTCTCCAAATCGTTGTACAAATTTTCCGGTAAATAGGGATAAAGATGCACCAATCAGTCCAATTGCCCTGATTTTGAATAATGTCTGTTCGTCGGCCCCATGTTGTTCATTTAAATATTGACCGATTCCATCATAGAACGCAACAAAGGATAGCAAAATTGAAAAAGTGATGAAATAGCATATGACTAATGCAGGGTTTCTTACAATTTTATAAAAGTCTTGTAAAAGGGATGCATCATCTTTTTTCGTAACTGGTAAACTGGGGTATATGAACAAACTACCAATAAAAAGAACAAGATAGATACCAGCAAAACAATAAAAAACATTCTCCCAACCATAAAAATATGTGATACTTGAGCTCATAAGCTGTCCGAGTATTCCGGCAATTAAAAAACCGCTATTAATAAGGGCTAGTACAAGGGTCTGATGTCGAACTGGAAATATTTCAAATGTGTAGGCAAACGCTACCGGTGCAAAGCTTCCAAGTGCAAACCCCTGTAAACCACGAAAAACATATAGACTTGCCTCGTTAAAAGAAAAACTAACTAACCCAGTCGTAACAATTGATAAGAATAAGCCATATACAATCACTTTTTTTCTGCCTACCCTTTCAGAAAGTGGACCAAAGGTTAGTAGCCCAATAGCATAGAAAAATGAAAAAATGCTTCCTCCAAGCACTGCTTTTTCAATCGAAATATGGATTGATTCTGAAATACTTTGATAAATTGGAATAAATGTGTAGATATTAGCCGCAACAAATAACCCCGTAATAATAAGCAAAAATGCTACAAGAAATAAATGCTTCAAGATAAACCACCACCCTTTTGTAAGATATGCCTTAACTGGATTCCTTGATATAAAAAAGAACATTTCTAGAATCTGGATGGTGTTACAATTCACTGTTCGACATTTTTTTTGATACAATTAGAGGATAAGAATGAAACGAAATATTTCTTCTCTCATTAGGAGGTTACTATAGATGTCTCTACAATTTATATTAGGACGTGCTGGTACAGGGAAAACAAACACATGTCTTGAAGAGATTCGATCAAAGCTTCTTGACGACCCAACAGGTTTTCCGATTGTGTATTTAGTTCCAGACCAAATGACGTTCCAATCAGAATATGATTTAATCAATACCCCTGGAATTGGCGGTATGATGAGAGCTCAAGTATTCAGTTTTACTCGTTTGGCATGGCGAGTTTTGCAAGAAACAGGGGGAATGAGCCGTTATCATGTGAATAATGTTGGAGTGAATATGCTGCTTCGTAAAATTATTGATTCCAAAAAACAGGACCTTAAGGTTTTCTCACGTGCTGCTGATAAAAATGGATTTATTACTCAAATGGAAGAAATGGTCGCGGAGTTTAAACGATATTGTGTCACTCCTGAAATTCTTGAGGAACAAAAACAAACAGTTGAACCTGATAACAAAGTACTTTCAGATAAATTACATGATCTTCAACTTTTATATGATGAATTAGAAAATCATCTATTTGAGAAATACGTAGATTCTGAAGATTATTTACGACTGTTAGCGGAAAAAATTCCGCAATCGACCTATATGAAGGAAGCTGAAATCTTAATTGATGGCTTTCATAGTTTTACCCCACAGGAGCTTGAAGTCTTAGGGCAGCTTATGAAAGTCTCAAAAAAAGTATCAATTGCTTTAACGATCGATAAGGCGTATGAAGTTCCGCCACATGATTTAAGTCTTTTCCGAATGACTGGAAAAACCTATCAATCTATTATTCAACTCGCTCAAGAAAATAGCATAAAGGTTGAGGAGCCGATTTTGTTAACAAGTCAATATCGATACTCCTCTGAACCTTCTTTAGCACACCTAGAAAGATATTTTGATGAAAGACCAACAATTCCATATCAAGGTAAGGCGTCAATCACACTAAACCAAGCGGTGAATCGACGTGCTGAAATTGAAGGGATCGCGCGTGAAATTCAAAAATTAGCAAGGGATAAAAATTATCGATATCGCGATATTGCAATTATGATTCGAAATGCGAGTGATTATCATGAAATTATCGAAACAATCTTTCAAGACTATCACATCCCATTTTTCATTGACCAAAAACGATCGATGTTAAATCATCCATTAATTGAATTGATCCGTTCAAGTCTTGAGGTCATAAATAGTAATTGGCGCTATGAGTCTGTATTTCGTTGTGTCAAAACAGATCTCTTATATCCTTTTGGGGAGGAAATCTCAACACTCAGAGAGGACATGGACAAGCTTGAAAACTACGTCCTTGAGTACGGGATTCAAGGCTATAAATGGACAGATGGTAAGCAATGGAAATACAAGCGCATAAGGGGATTAGAGGAATCGGATCTTCCGCAAACAGACAAAGAACGTGAATATGAGGAAAAACTAAATGACCTTCGTGATATGATTGCCAATCCATTGCTTTCTCTCGGGAAACGCCTCCAAAAGGCGAAGGACGGTAGAGGTATGTGTGAAGCACTTTTTCTCTATTTAGAGGATCTAGAAATCCCTGCAAAAATGGAAGAGTTAAAGTTGAACGCAGAACTTGCTGGACGACTTTCGGAAGCGAGAGAAAATGATCAGGTGTGGAATACGGTTTTAGAACTGCTGGACCAATATGTTGAAATCGTAGGTGACGAAAAAGTTTCCCTTACTACGTTTAGTAACATGATCGAAACTGGGTTGGAAAGCATGCGATTTGCACTGGTGCCCCCTGCGATCGACCAAGTCCTTGTCGCAAGCTTAGAACGATCTAGATTTTCAAACATTAAATGTACGTTTATTATCGGTGCAAATGATGGTGTCCTTCCTGCACGTCCAAATGAAGAAGGTGTATTTTCTGAATCTGACCGAGAAACATTAGGTGATGCTGGTTTACAATTAGCACCAGGAAGTCGAGAGACTCTTCTAGATGAAAATTTCATTATTTATTGTGCACTAACTAGTCCACAGGAAGCTTTGTATATTAGCTATCCTTTAGCTAACGAAGAAGGAAAGTCACTTCTTCCATCACCTATTATAAAACGGTTGAAGGATCTATTTCCAAATGCAGAAGAAAAGTTTTACATGAATGAACCTTCTGAGTTACCAGCTATAGAACAATTAGAATACATTGTAAATCCTGATGTTGCCTTATCTTCATTGGCAACTCAATTACAGGCTTGGAAAAAGCAGTATCCAATTCAAGATTTATGGTGGGATGTCTACAATTATTTTGCAAACCACGATGAAATGAAATATAAAAGTCAGCTTGTATTAAGTAGTTTATTTTATAAAAACCAACCGAATAAGCTATCAAAAGAAATAACGGATGCCTTATATGGTGACCATATTCAAGGGAGCGTTTCTCGAATGGAGGTGTTCCAAGGCTGTCCTTTCTCCCATTTTGCAAGTTATGGACTTCAGTTGAAGGAACGGAAGGTATTCCGCTTGGAATCTCCAGATATCGGTGATTTATTCCATGCGGCTTTAAAGAATATAGCCGACTTTTTACGAAAGAATGGAATCGACTGGCGGGACTTAACAAAAGAGCAATGTGACAAGTTGGCCATAAAAGCAGTAGAAGAATTAGCTCCACGATTACAGAAAGAAATTTTATTGAGTTCAAACCGTTATCACTATATCATGCATAAATTACAAAAAATCATCAGTCGTGCATCAAAGATTTTAAGTGACCATGCGAAAGCAAGTGGCTTTGCTCCTGTAGGAATTGAGTTAGGCTTTGGTAAGAAGGGGCCGCTTCCACCAATCCGCTTTCAATTGGATAATGGTAGTACTATGGAGCTTATTGGCAGAATAGACCGCGTTGATAAAGCAGAAAGTTCAAACGGAGTGCTTTTACGAGTGATCGACTATAAATCTAGTCAAAAGGCACTTAACCTTTCAGAGGTTTATTATGGACTTGCTTTACAAATGTTAACGTATTTGGATGTAATCATTACCCATTCGAAAGATTGGATTGGCACTGCTGCTAAACCTGCAGGAGTTCTATATTTCCATATCCATGATCCATTAATTCATTCAAATAAAGTACTGTCTGAAGATAAAATTGAAGAGGAAATCTTTAAGAGATTTAAAATGAAAGGACTCTTATTAGGGGATGAGGAATCTGTTCGTTTAATGGACCAATCACTTGGGACAGGCTACTCCCAAATTGTCTCTGCAGCCATTAAGAAGGACGGTAGCTTCTATTCTAATTCACAAGTGGCAAGTGAAGAAGAAATGGGATATCTTCGCAACCATGTACGCGGAGTCTTTAAAAACACTGGAAACAGGATTACAGATGGTGAAATCGATATTGCTCCATATAAGCTTAAGGATAAAACACCTTGTACGTTCTGTTCGTTTAAATCTGTTTGTCAGTTTGACCAAAGCTTAGAGGAAAATAATTACCGAGTACTCCCAAATGAAAGTAAAGACGTTATCCTCGAGGAAATTCGGAATGGAGGTGTGAAAATTCATGACTAATCTCATACCAAAACCAGAAGGAAGTCAATGGACCGATGATCAGTGGAAAGCGATTGTCTCAAGTGGTCAAGATATTTTAGTCGCAGCTGCAGCGGGTTCCGGTAAAACAGCAGTTCTTGTTGAGCGGATTATCAGAAAGATATTATCGAAGGAACATCCGGTCGATGTTGACCGTTTACTTGTTGTGACTTTTACAAATGCATCTGCGGCTGAAATGAGAAATCGAATTGGAGAAGCACTAGAAAAATCATTAAAGGAAGATCCTGCCTCCTTACATGTTAGACGCCAACTTAGCTTACTAAATCGTGCTTCAATTTCAACGATTCACTCTTTCTGTTTGGAAGTCATTCGGAAGTTTTACTATTTAATTGACATTGACCCTGGATTTCGAATAGCAGATTCAACTGAGGCAGAGTTGATGCGAGATGAGGTAATGGAGGAATTTTTTGAAGAGCATTACAGCAAACTGGAAAACACGAAATTCTTTGACTTAGTTGATCGCTTTACGAATGACCGCACTGATGTTGAATTGCAAAATATGATTCGAAAACTATATGAATTTTCACGAGCACATCCTACTCCTAATGAGTGGCTCAAGCAAATTGTGGAGGAGTACCGAGTAGACGACCAAAGTTTAGATCAAACTCCGTATATTCCATATTTGTTAGCAGATATTTCCCTTCAACTTGAGGGGGCAAAAGCTAATTTAGTACAAGCAATGGACTTAATCCGAATGCCTGGGGGTCCTGCTCCTAGGGCAGAAAATATTGAAGCAGACCTTGAACAAATTTTTCGCCTCTTACATGCGAAGGACCACTCATGGACGGCACTTTATCATGAAATGCAGACTCTTGTGTTTGGCAGAGCGAAGCCGGTTAAGGGTGATGAGTATGACGAAAATCTAAAGGACCAGGTAACAAAGCTTAGAGATGATGCGAAAAAGCAGGTTGAAAAAATAAAGGAAGATTTGTTCAACCGACCTCCAGAAAGCTATTTAGATAATATCAAAGAAATGCTGCCTTCGATTGAAATGCTTGTTGAACTTGTAATTGAATTCGGTGACAGATTTCAAAAGGTAAAAGAAGAAAAGGGACTAGTTGACTTTTCTGATTTAGAGCATTATTGTCTTGAAATTTTACGAAAAGATGGAACTGCATCAGACGAGTTAGTGCCTTCCGAAGCAGCGCTTGAATACCGTCTCCAATTTGAAGAGGCTTTTGTGGATGAATATCAAGATACCAATATGGTGCAGGAGTCCATTTTAAAACTAGTTACAAAAGACGGAGAAGCAACTGGAAATATGTTTATGGTTGGGGATGTGAAGCAGTCAATTTACCGCTTCCGACTTGCAGAACCCATGTTGTTCTTAAGTAAATATAAAAGATTTACCCAATTAGGGGAAAATACTGGATTAAGAATCGATTTATCGAAAAACTTCCGCAGCCGTGCTGAGGTCTTGGACGGAACGAATTATCTGTTCAAACAAATCATGGGTGAAGCCGTTGGTGAAATAGAATATGACGATGATGCTGAGCTAAAGCTAGGCGCTGATTATCCAGAAAGTAATCATATGGCTGCTGAACTTTTGTTAATTGATAAGAATGGCCAAGAAGTAGCAAGTTATGAGCAGGAAGAAAACGAAGAAGATGAAGAGCCAATGATTCTCTTTGACGAAGCAGAGCTTGAAACAGCACAGCTTGAAGCTCGCACGATGGCGAAGCAAATTAAGGACATGATTTCTTCTGGGTTCCAAATATATGACCGTAAAGAAAATCGCATGAGGAGCATAACATATCGCGATATTGTCATCTTGATGCGTTCAATGCCATGGGCTCCTCAAATTATGGAGGAATTCAAACAACAAGGCATTCCGATTTATGCAGATCTTTCAACCGGCTATTTTGATGCGACAGAAGTCAGCGTGATGATGTCCTTATTGAAAGTGATTGATAATCCGTACCAGGATATTCCACTCGCATCTGTTTTACGTTCACCAATTGTTGGGCTAGAAGCAGATGAGCTTGCCAAAATTCGAACGTATGAAAAAAACAGCCCTTACTATGAGGCGTTGAAAGTATTTCTAAAGGAAGTATCCTCTGATGATGCAACACACGGGAAAGTCTCCGATTTTTATCATAAATTAGATAGTTGGCGTACAAGAGCAAGAACAGGTTCATTATCTGAATTGATTTGGCAATTGTACCGAGAAACGTACTTTTATGATTTTGTAGGGGGCATGCCTGGAGGAAAGCAACGTCAAGCAAACCTTCGTGCACTTTATGACCGTGCTCGTCAATATGAAGCGACATCCTTTAGAGGATTATTTCGTTTCTTGCGATTTATTGAACGCATGCAGGATCGTGGTGATGATTTGGGTACCGCAAGAGCCCTCGGGGAACAAGAGGACGTTGTCCGCCTTATGACCATTCATAAAAGTAAGGGACTAGAGTTCCCGGTTGTGTTTGTTGGTGGACTTTCAAAGCAATTTAATATGATGGATTTAAATAAAAAATATTTATTAGATAAAGAGCTTGGATTTGGAACGAAATATGTAAATCCAGCGCTTCGGATTAGTTATCCAACTCTACCTATGCTTGCGATTAAGAAGAAAATGCATCTAGAGCTGATTTCAGAAGAAATGCGGGTGCTTTATGTTGCCCTTACGAGAGCAAAGGAGAAGCTGTATCTTGTTGGTACGGTGAAGGATTTAGAAAAGCAAATTGGTAGATGGCAGGCTACACTTCAAAACAAAGAATGGTTAATTGCAGACCATCTAAGAGCAGGTGCTAAATCCTATTTAGATTGGATAGGACACGGTTTAATTCGACATAAGGATGCCGTGCTGTTACGAGGGGAAGAAACAGTCGACCAGCTCCCAATCGACATCGTAAATCATCCAGCAAAATGGGTGATTCGAACAATTCCTTCTGTAGAGCTACAAAAAATTGAGGTTGGGGAAGAAAGTAAGCAAGAACAAATAGAAACTGCAATGAAAGATGGAAAGCCAATTCCAGTTAGTAGTGAACTTTTAGAAAGAATTGAACATCAATTAACTTGGAGTTATCCATTTAAATCTGCGGCAAATAAGCGTTCCAAACAATCTGTTTCAGAAATCAAAAGACAAAGAGAGAGCATGGATGAACAAAGTGATACACTCTTTCTTCCGAAGTTCCGCTCGAGCTCTGCAGATCGACCAAGGTTCATGCAGCAAAAATCATTAACACCTGCAGAACGTGGTACAGCGATGCACATGGTTATGCAGCATATTAGCCTTGTTGAATCAATAAATGAAGAATCAATTTCTGAGCAGATTCAAAAAATGGTTCATCATGAATTAGTAACGCAGGAACAAGCTGATGTTATTGATGTAACAAGTATTCTGGGATTTTTTAAATCGGATCTTGCAAAGAGGATGCTTGCAGCTGAAAATGTAAGACGAGAAGTTCCATTTAGTGTAGCTATACCTGCAAAAGAAGCCTATGCGGACTGGTCTGATGAACAACAAGAAAATGTCCTCATCCAAGGGGTCATTGACTGTATTTTTGAAGATGACAAAGGTATTGTTCTGATTGATTATAAAACGGACACGATAACTGGTAAATTCAAAAACTTAGAAGATGCAAAATCTGAGCTCGAAGACCGTTATCGTGTACAGCTTGAATTATATAGTAAGGCTATTGAGCATATTTGGAGAAAACCACTCACAGAAAAGTATCTTTACTTTTTCGATGGTGGCCATTTGTTAGAAGTCTAAGAATAGAAGTACTGCTCTTATTTAAGGGCAGTACTTTTTATGTCAATTTCCAATTAACACTACCATTCCAAGGCAACCTCCTATGTTAAAATAATAGTACTGGATTACGGATTAGAAAGGGGACTTTCAAATGAGAATTCTTCACACCGCAGATTGGCATTTAGGTCGATCACTTGAGGGAAGAAGTAGATTAGAAGAACAAGCGCAATTCTTGGATGAGCTTGTAAAAATTGTCGAGGAAGAAAAAATCGATGTTGTGCTAATGGCTGGAGATGCCTTCGATACAGTGAATCCACCAGCTGCAGCTGAAAGCTTATTCTATGAAAGTATTTCTCGTTTATCAGATGGGGGAAAGAGACCCGTATCAATTATTGCGGGCAACCATGATAACCCTGACCGCTTGTCAGCAGCCTCTCCACTTGCACACGGTCAAGGTATACAATTACTGGGTTTGCCAACGATGGATGTCCAAACCATCTATGTACCTACTACAAATGAAACTCTTAAACTAGCAGCATTACCATACCCTTCTGAGTCACGTTTGGCTGAAGTTTTATCTGAATCTCATGAAGAATTAATGCTTCGCGATAAATATGATCAACGAATTCAAGGTATGTTCGAGGAAATGAGTAAAGCTTTCAAACCTGAAACGATTAATTTTGCCATGAGTCATATTTATGTGACAGGTGGCAGTAGTACTGATTCTGAGCGACCAATTGAAGTGGGAGGAGCGTACACAGTTGCAGCCACGAGCCTTCCAGAGGCAGCTCAATATGTTGCATTAGGGCATTTGCATCGTCCGCAAATGGTATCAAGAGCAAAAACGATGGCGAGATATTCAGGCTCACCATTAGCTTATAGTTTCTCAGAAGCTGGTTATGCAAAGTCGGTTACAATTTTAGATGCAAAACCTGGTCAGCCAGTCGAAATGTCTGAGGTGTTTTTATCAAGTGGAAAACCACTTGTAAGATGGAAGGCAAAAGAAGGTCTTGCTCAAGTATATACTTGGCTTGATGAAGGCAAGGACGCAAATGCTTGGATTGACTTAGAAATACATGTAACAAATGCGTTATCAATCGAAGAGATTCATAGATTGCGTAAGTATCATAGTGGCTTGATTCATATTCGGCCTGTTTTTGAAGAACTTGAAAAAGAGAAACTGGAACGGACTGTAAGTACAAATACCCCAATTGATGAACTTTTTGCACGTTTTTATGAAAAACAGACTGGTGGGGCTAAGCCAGAGCCTGAACTTACCCGGTTGTTTTTAGAGCTCATAACCGAAGACGCAGATGAGGAAGGTGATGAAGCATGAAACCAATCACACTCACAGTAGCAGGGCTTCATAGCTTTCGAGAGAAACAAACTGTTGATTTTGGCTCCCTTTGTGAAGGAGGAGTTTTTGGGATATTTGGTCCGACAGGAAGTGGAAAATCCTCAATCCTTGATGCTATGACACTTGCCTTGTATGGAAAGGTTGAACGCGCATCGAATAATACCCATGGCATTCTTAATCATGCAGAAAATCAGCTTCATGTTTCTTTTGTATTTGAACTTGAAAATGCCAAAGGAACAAAGCGTTATATGATTGAACGTAGCTTTAAACGACAGGATGCCTTAAAGGTCAAATCCTCAGTGAGTCGGATTATTGAAGTAGGTGAGGAATCTGTTGTACTGGCTGATAAAATTGGTGAGGTAAATCAGTGCGTACAGGATTTATTAGGCTTGACGATTGATGACTTTACAAGAGCAGTCGTATTACCACAAGGAAAGTTCGCTGAGTTTTTATCACTGAAGGGTGTAGACCGTAGACAAATGCTTCAACGTCTATTCAATCTTGAACAATATGGGGACAAGCTAAATAAAAAGTTAAAGAATAAGCTAACGACAGCAAAAAACGAGTTGAACGAAGTAATAGCCGAGCAGGCTGGTCTAGGGGATGCTTCAACAGAAGCAATTAAAGCTGCGGAACAAGAGCTAAAAGAAACAGAGGTCCTTCTTACTAAACGTCAAAACGAAGTAAATAAGATAGATGCTGATTTTGAAAAAAGTAAAAATATTTGGCAATGGCAGCTTGAAAAGAGCGTTCTATCACAAAAATTAGTTGCAATGGATCAAGAGAGACCGCAAATTCTTCAGCTTGAAGAAAAACGGAAGAATGCAGAAACAGCTGCTCTTATCCTGCCATATCTTGAGGAATACGAAACGGCGAAGGATGCTTTAGAAAAAGCAACTGTTCGTTATCAATCCCTACAAAGTCAGTTAACGGCAAAAAAAGAGGAAAATGAAATCAAAGCAAATGAGTATCATCTGGCACGTCAAGAGAAGACTGAAAAACTACCGTATTATCTAACCAAGAAACAAAGACTTTCAGATGCAATCATTGTTCAGGAAAGAGCTATTAGTCTTGAAAAGGAAGTGAAAGAACTTCAACAACAAGTGAACAATCTTCAATCACTTGTACGTGAAAAGAAAAATCAGATTGAAGCGATCACAGCATCCATTACATCTGACTCAGATATGCAAAAAGAACGGAGAGAAAAGCTGTCTCAGTTAACTGTTTCAGCAGATGTTCGTGAGGAGCTTCAAAAAGCGAATCAAATAAAACAATCCATTATGTTCTCCACTGAAAACCTTAAGGACCAACAGACGGAAATGGAAAAGAATCGCGTACAGCTTGATCAATCGAAAGAAAAGCTACACTCTCAAAATGAGTCACTTGCCCAGGCTAAACACAAGATGGAAACCATCTTTATAAAAAATGCATCAACATATGAAACGGTTTGTGAACGGGATAGAGAATGCGAGAAGGTTATCGGAATTGCGGAGGTAAAATTATCTAGGCTCAAGCAAGAATTAGAGGATAGCCGTAGAAAAAATCTTGCCATCAGGCTTGCAAGCCAGCTTCAATCTGGGCAACCATGTCCAGTTTGCGGATCTACCCATCACCCAAATCCAGTTGTTCATGAGGATCATGGAGATTCCTTAGAAACACAAATAGAAAAATTGACAAATGAGATAGCATCAGCACGTAGTGTGAAACAAGAGTTTTCTACATTAAAGATTAAACTTGAACAAATTTCTGGGGGGCTTGTACAAGAGTATCCAGGTGAAATGACCATCCCTCCAAAATCCAATACAGAGGTAAACGATCAGGAATTGGGGGATTTAACCGAAAAACTTCAATTTCTAATTGTCGAACAAAAATCTTTACATCAGGATTACTTAAAGATTCAAGAAGCAGGAAGAAAAGTGATCCAAGAAATCCGAGCGGTCTTGCAAAAAGTAAGTCAGCTAGAACAGACAATATCAATTAACACGAAGTCCTATATTGAACTGGAAGTGCGCGTTGCGAGTTTACAACAAAAAATGAAGGAACAGTTCATGAATTGGAAGCAAACCTTTCCTCAGCTTGATTTCGAAACAATTGAAGCGAAGCTTGGAGTAATATCGAAAAATGATAAGTTGGCACAAAGTCTTTCTGTTGAAATCGAAAATGCAACAAAATTATTAGAACGAAAAGAACAAGAAAAGAAGAAATATCAGGATGACTGTCATACCATTGAACGCCAAATTGTTGAAATCAATTCAACCTTAAAGGGTAAACTTGAGGCATTAACAGAGGCGCATGAAAAGCTCTCAAAAGAAGTTGGAGACAACAACATCAAGCAGCTAGTAGCTGAAGCTGAGCAAATAGTAAAAAAGCTTGAAGAAACCGAGAGTAACGCGTATGAATCTTGGCAGATGGTCCAATCACAATGTCAAAAACTAGAAAACGAAACCCATGCAGCCTTGCAGGCTGTACAAGATGGTAAGGTTCGAAGTGAAAAAGCAACAGCAAAATGGAATGATGTGCTTGAGACTACAAGCTTTAATTCAATATCTGATGTGAAGGAATCGCTTCTTTCCAAACATGTGCGATCAGAACTGCAAAAACAAATTGACTTGTTCTGGGATCGTTTCAAGCAAATCCAAACTGAATTGCAAAAAGTAAATGATTTACTAAATGGTGAAGAACTAACAAAAGAAAAATGGGAAGAAATCCAAATAATACGTACCGAAATGAGAGAGATGCTAAATCAAGCAGTAGAAGCAAAAGGAGCTGCATTAAAGGCTCTCCAAGTTCTTTTAGATAAACAGGAGCGTTTCAACGAGCTTGATGACAGACGAATTGAATTAGATAAATTAGTAGAGCAATATAATAAGCTACAATCCGTATTCAAAGGCAATAGTTTCGTAGAATATATTGCCGAAGAACAATTAGTCCAAGTAAGTCATGATGCTACAGATCGACTTGGTATTTTAACAAGGCAGCGTTATGCTGTTGAAGTGGATTCGCAGGGTGGATTTATTATGAGGGATGATGCAAATGGCGGTGTTAGACGACCTGTGACAACACTTTCCGGAGGGGAAACGTTCTTAACATCATTGGCGTTGGCACTATCACTATCTGCTCAAATCCAACTAAGGGGAGAATATCCATTACAATTCTTCTTCCTAGACGAAGGCTTCGGAACACTGGATGCAGATTTACTGGATACAGTTGTATCCGCACTTGAAAAACTTCACTCAAAACAATTAGCGGTAGGCGTCATTAGCCACGTTCAGGAATTAAGGGCAAGATTGCCAAAACGTCTAATTGTCGAACCTGCTGAGCCTTCTGGCAGAGGAACGCTTGTCAAATTAGAAACTTTGTAGAATTAGGAAAAAGGCCAGAAACGGCCTTTTTCTATGCATTCTTTTTAATAAGTTGATCTGCAAAATCTTCATCGTTTGTATTGGTAGCATTCAAACCATTATTTGTACAGATAAAGTCACCAGTATTAAACGAGCCTGAGCCTGAATATGTCTTACCTGTGCTCTTTGGTGAAACATAGAAGGAGTCCCCGAAATTCACAACTCCGCCACCAACACTATTTATTTTGATTGGTCCTACTATTGAGGGCATATCGCGTCATCCTTTTAAGTGTACAATTTAATTTATCATACTATTACTTTATGAAAAACTGGGTATTTCGTTACCTGTTCGTCTTTGATTTGTCATCAAGGAGCTTTCGAATATGCTTTACCTTTGATTCAGTGTGAATCGTTTCCGTTGAACCTATTTGCATTACGGCAGCCGACGAAACTCCAGTTACCTTTATGGAATTTACCTTAATAACTGGGTTCTGATTAAATATCTCCATATTAACGGATTCAGTCACTTTTACTATCGGAAGTTTCCTTGAAAAAATAGGATATTGTGAAAAATCCCCTTCATTTGTAAAAAAGAGTGGAACCTCTCTTTGTACCGCAAGAGCCTGAGAAACAGGGGTGATTTTTTTGGAATCTCCAATTTCTAAAATACTACTAAAAGATACAGAATTAACGTAGATAAGATCAACAACGGATATTCGCTGCATGAATATCAACCTTGTGGTGCTAATGGAACGTATGGTCCAATAATCAGTGATTCCGGTGGAGTATCAAACGCAGATGCCATTGATATTGTTTTAGCGTCCCCGATAATAAAAACAGATGAAGTGGAGACACCAACGATTTCAATATTCCCAACATGGATTTCTTTATTTACAACAGTAAAGTTCATGTATCTTGACCTTCTTTCAAATTATCTGGAAGATTATTCAAATAAGCTGTGATTGAGTTTTGAATATCCAATTTTATTCTTTCAACAATGGCTGTATATACCTCATGTATTCGAGTAGGATCTTGGAGTTCAGTCTGCTTTTGTTCTAAATAAAAAATAATCCGCTCATTTATTTGCTTTCGAATATCTTCCACAACAAACTGGACATGCTCCACAGGGATTGAAGTCCTTTGTTGGTTTAACTTACTTTGGATATAAACCGAGCAATCATTATTTAAGTATTCATCAATTTCATCTTCAATTTCATTAATAAAATCTTTATGGGTATGTCGGACGTCAGGTATATTCATCTTACTCTGTGAAACTGCAAAATCTTCAATTTGTTCTCCGTTCATAGGGTTTAATCCGATATTTAATGTACCTTCCAACGTTTCAACCTTAAGTTGATCAAATTTATATTCAATTTTTTCTATCTGCGTTGTTGGCCTATTCTTGATTTCTTTAAGATCTCCCTGGATGAGCTGCAGTGTCTCTTCTAATTGTGCGATTCGTTGATTCTGTTGTTGAATATAGTAATGAAGGCTTCGGATATAAGAGTTGATGTCATAAGGATACGTGTACAACGGCATTCACCCTTTCTATCAAATACGCCTTGGCGTATTTGCGCCCGATTTTTTGGCCCACAGGAAGTGGCGTTATTAGTCTTTAATCTTACTACTCGAAAAAATCCTTTGAAAAATCGTGGCATCCGCCTGAGGCTTTTGCTTTATTATCAGAAGTAGTTAACTTCTGATAATAAAGTTAAACAATGATAGTCTATAATATGCATGAACATTACCATGGGTGAATGCCTATGAAGAAGTTGGCCCGACAAGTGGAACAGCTGGCTCTGTACCTGTTGAAGTTTGAGATCCGATTTCTGGAGCAGGCTCCGTAAATTGACCTGTATTATAAAGGTTAGACGAAGGCTTGATTAGCCCAGCACTTCCAATTTGTAAAACGGATGAATTACTAACGCTCTCCACACGTAAAGAATGAATACAAATACTTTGGTTAATATAAAAATTCATCTCCTCATCCCTCCTTAGGCATTACCAACAATGACATTGTCAATATTATCTGTATCGTAAGTGTTCGTAACACTCTGATTATTATAGACACGAAGACCATCCCCTGTATTAAATGAGCCAGCGCCTGCAAAAGTCTTGGCTGTGCTGGTAGGGGAGATTTGAAAGACATCACCAATATTGAAAACACTGCTATTTCCAACACTATTTACTTTTACAGATCCTACGATTGCTGGCATACAAAAACACCCTTTTACAAAACGAATTTGAAGAATTACGAATAGTGATATCATTGATACGAATATAAACAGTTTTTTTTATTCTATGAGAACTGCCCAGAAGATGTGATTTTTACCATGGCCCCTCCGAAGGTTTGGACCAATAGTAGAAAATTTTCCTAGTGTTTCCAATTTAGTTCTCTTATAATCGAATATATGTAAACGTGGTAAGGAGTTGTGAGAATGAGTAATGAACGATTAAGTCCCGTATTAGGAGCAGAGCGGATTCACTCAATTGATGTTATAAGAGGGTTAGCAATATTAGGGATATTTTTTGTCAATATGCCATCGTTTTTTTCCCCCATTCTCTATTTAAATCCAGAAACATGGTGGACTGGGGATCTCAATAACTGGACAAATAGTATCATCGATATTTTTGCACAAGCAAGTTTTTATACTTTATTTTCATTTCTTTTTGGCTTTGGTTTTATTCTGTTTAAGGAAAGAGCAGTTGCTAAAGGTTATTCATTTTATCCGTTGATTTCAAGAAGATTAATTGTGCTATTACTTTTTGGATGTTTACATGCGTTCCTTGTTTGGCACGGTGATATTTTAATTACGTATGCTCTAATTGGTGCGATTCTACTATTATTTCATAAGGCAAAGCCGATTACTTTGCTTATTTGGGCATTAGTCCTTATCTTTGTACCAAATGTTGTTCTCGGTGGACTTATGTTTATAGCGGTGTTGTTTGAACCCGGTTTAAATGCCGTTATGTACAATGAACAGCTTGCTTTAAAATCGGCAGAAATTTATGCAAACGGTGGTTTTTGGGAGATCACGAGTCAGAGATTTCAAGACTGGTATTTTGTTAATAACGTTGCAAGCATATTTGTAATGGTCATTACATTGCTACCAATGTTCCTCATGGGTGCTTTTATCGCTAAGAAAAAATGGTTTGAAGGTCGAGATGAAGATATTAAGAAGGTTAAGATCCTTTGGTTGATCTCGCTGATAATTGGGGTTCCTATGAAACTACTACCCTATTACACGGCTAAAAATCCTGCAACTGATTATTTACAGGACACAATCGGTGGCCCGAGTACAGCCTTATTATATGCAACCTCGATAGTCCTGTTAATGAGATTACCCGTTTGGAAAAGGCTGCTATCTCCACTAGCTCTTGTTGGAAGGCTTTCACTGAGTAATTATCTTTTCCAATCAATAGTCTGTACATTATTGTTTTATGGTTATGGTTTTGGATTATATGGTAAGTTACAGCCATATACAGGTTTCCTTCTGACTATTGGTATTTACATTATTCAAATCATCTTAAGTTATTTCTGGTTGAAAAAATTCCGATTCGGTCCATTTGAATGGGTTTGGAGAACATTAACATATGCTAATAAGGTTGAAATAAGAAAAAAGACTATTCGCTAATGCGAATAGTCTTTTTAGTTGACCATTTTTAATTTCTTTTGTTTTGTCTTTTGATAAATATTCAATAATTGATCTAACTCTTGACTACACTTTACCGTCTCCCATGCAGTAAAGCCGTGCCGATCTGCTAAAGTTGTCATCTTTCGGCGTTTCAATTCAATTGCAATCTTCAACATGAACATTTTCATTTCTCCATTTTTTTTAGTACATAATAATCATGCTTACTTATACTAAAGTAGTACATACAAGCTTTGTACCATTATTATACCTGCCTTTACAGGGATTAAAACAAGTTCGCTAAAACCTCTAATAATGTTACAAAAACATACAAAATTCTACAAAAAGTATAGAAAGAGGAATTTCAACATCTAAAATAGAATTAAGTATATGACTAAAAAAGAGGTGATTAAAAATGAGGTTTGTAACAGCTGAAAAGAATGAAAGACAATTTATTGGAATTGTAAACGAGCAGCTTAATCAAGTAATAGATGTAAAAATTGCTGAAATGAAAATGAATGGCACCACAACTATTCCAGAAACCATGATTGAAGTGATTGCTCAAGGGGAAGAGTGTCTTGAGAGAATTCGGGAAATCAATTTGTGGGTACGGGAAAATCCCGATACAGATTTTATTTATTCGATTGAAGAAATTACATTAAAGGCTCCAATTCCAAGACCGAGCAAAAATATTTTCTGTGTCGGTAAAAATTATGCAGAACACGTCATTGAAATGGGCAGTGAAAAGGATATCCCTGAGCATGTTGTAATGTTCACAAAAACACCAACAACAGTAGTTGGTCCAGAAGTAACTGTACTAAATCATAAACATATCACTGAACAGTTAGATTACGAAGGTGAGTTAGCAGTCGTAATTGGCAAAACTGGTCAAGGCATTAAAGAAAGTGAAGCTTTTGACTATGTTTTTGGATATACAATCTTAAACGATATAACAGCCCGTGATATTCAATCAAGACATAAACAATTTTTTCTTGGAAAAAGCTTAGATACGACATGTCCGATGGGTCCGGTATTAGTTCATAAATCATTGATTCCAGATCCAGGTAATCTGTCCGTAAAAACGGAGGTAAATGGGGAGGTTCGTCAGTCAGGTAATACTAGTCAATTGATTTTCCCGATTGAAACGATTATTTCAGTCATTTCACAAGGTATGACGCTGGAGGCTGGAGATATTATTGCAACAGGTACACCATCAGGGGTCGGTAAAGGCTTTAAACCTCCACGTTTCTTAAAAGGTGGAGACGTCATTGAAATTACAATTGATGGCCTTGGTACATTGCGAAATAAAATTGAGGCATAATTGTAAGGAATATCGTGTCACAGAAAAGACATATTTACTATGTGCATAGTGAAAAAGACACGATGTAACCTTTTGAAATTCCCGATAAACATGCTATGATAATCTTTGGAATAAAAAAGAAAAAGGAGGAGTAGTACATGACTCATGCACATGTTACCTCTTGGGTAGTTGCTATTATTCTTTTTGTAATTGCAGCAACAGTTCTTAATAAGGCTGGGAAAGAAAAGTCTCAAAAAATCGTTAAAATGACTTTACGTTTATTTTATCTTTTCATTTTAGCAACCGGTTTACTTCTTTTATTTAGCGTATCCAAGATTGATGGTGAATACATAGGTAAAGCAATACTTGGAGTATTAACGATTGGATTTATGGAAATGATTTTAGCACGTTCCAGCAAGGCAAAACCAACTGGACTTTTTTGGGTGTTATTTATTATTGTGCTAATCTTAACAATTGCGTTAGGAGCAAAACTTCCACTAGGTATGTGGAGTTTCTAAAAAATTTGTGAAAAAGCTACCATTTGCGGTAGCTTTTTCTTTTTTTTCTATGTCTTTCGACAAAATCTGTGCTATCTTTATGAATAGATATACATACTCCTTGAGGGAAAAAGAGTGGTGAATCTCGTAATGAGAACGAATAGCTTTGTATATAAACAATTGATAGATATCATTGAATTAATAGAGCAACACCAACTTACTACCGAAAAATATAAAAATATCGAGGCTTTTTATGAGAAAAAGGCCGAGGAAAAGATTACGCGTTTAGCCTTTTATGATGCTGACACTGGCTTGCCGAATCGTCAGCATTTTACGAATCAAGTAGAGGAATTTGTGAAAAGGTTTAAGCAGAAAAAGAAACAATTTGCAGTGTTATTTATAGATTTAGACCGATTTAAAATTATAAATGATACAGTGGGACATTATGCAGGGGATATTATATTAAAAGAACTTGCAAATCGGATTAAAGCGTTACTACCCAACAAGAGCCATCTTGCAAGATTTAGCGGTGATAAATTTACAATTTTATTAACCAATGATGTTGAGGTTGAAAAGATTGTTGACCTTGGACAAAGTCTTTTACATGATATCGCAAAACCAATTATGTTTGAAGCACGAGAGTTCTTTTTAACTGGAAGTATTGGAGTTAGTTTTTATCCTAATGATGGTATAACAACTGAATTGCTTTTTAAGCATGCTGATACTGCGATGAACCTTGCAAAGCAGCAGGGGGGGAACAAAATGAAATTCTACCGTGCCGATATGAATCAACAAGTTTTATATAAGCTTGAGCTTGAAGGTTATTTGCGCAGAGCCCTTGAAAAAAATGAATTTCATTTATGCTACCAGCCCCTAATAGATTTAGCTTCAGGAAGTGTCTATGGAAGTGAAGCTCTCTTAAGATGGGAACATCCAAAGCTTGGACTAGTTTCACCAGGGGAATTCATTCCGATAGCTGAAGAAACAGGTTTGATACATGATATCGGCAAATGGGTTTTAACAAAAGCGTGTCGGGAGAATAAAAAATGGCATGATATGGGGTATGATTATTTAACGATTGCCGTTAATGTATCTGCTAATCAATTTCAACAAATTAGCTTTATCGATGAGGTAAAGGAAGCATTATTAGAAACAGGTCTACCAGCGCAATTTTTAACACTTGAACTCACAGAAGGTGTGATGCTTCGAAATATCACCCACAGTGTATACGTGATGAAAGAGCTGCAAAAGCTCGGTGTAAAGGTGTCTATAGATGATTTTGGAACGGGTTATTCATCTTTAAGTTATTTGAAGGATTTACCTATCAATACGTTGAAAATTGATCGGACCTTTATTAATAATCTGAAGGTCAATACCTCTGATATTGCAATCGTTAAGGCGATTATCACGATGGGACATGGTTTATCTGTGAAGGTAGTGGCTGAAGGTGTTGAAACCGATGAACAGATTGAATTACTAAAAGAACTGGAGTGCCATTATGCACAAGGATTTTATATTGACAAACCAATGAAAAGTGAAGAATTTGAGAATGGGTTAGCTATACTTAAGGCATTGTAAAAATAAAAAGGGACGTTCACGGATGAACAGCCCCATTATTATCATATCCAGCTCCAGGCGCAATCGGTTCGCAGGTCTAAGTTAATCGTATAGGAAGGTAACATGACCCTTCTGTCAGCACTTGCCTTATGCTTGTCAGCTAAAGCTGAGTGCGCTTAGAGCTTTTCCTTATTTGTATAATGTTGAAAGAACCGCTCTCTTTCCATTTGCTAATGTAAATTCAAATCGATCCTTCTTTAATTTTCCTCGTGAAAAGTGATGGTGAACAGATAGGAGCATTTCTGTATTGTCAAACATAATAAAATTAACACCCTCATTTTCACCATTGTCTTGTTGGTACATCAATTGATTATGACAATGGATGCAATCATATAATGAAAAGGAAAGTTTATTTAAGGTAGAAGTAAATCGTAAAAATTGATCCTCTGAGAAATTCTCTAAAAGTTCCTTATAGGCAAGTGATAATTTTTTACGAAAACGAAGGCAGTCCCCATTATCAAGCTTATAAAAATAATCATTCATTTGAATAAGGCCGTCCTCCACAAAAATGCCCTTTTCCCATTTGTTCAAAGTGAAAACTTCTACTTCCTTTCCAATCATTTCTTCAAGCATAGATGCTTCATCTGTTTCAGCATCAAAGAAGATCCACTGGTCATTTATACATTCAGTCGTTCCCATAATAAAAGAGCGTTTTTGTTCATTTATGCTGCCGAGACGTTGTTGTAAATCCAATGCAAATCCTCCATCCATCATGTGTAATCTTTATTAACTAGTGTTATCCTCTTTTTAGACAAAAAAAAGGAAATTTATAACCAAGGATTTTACTTATGCTTTGGATATTTCCTACATAAAAAAACAGCCTGATTCATTCAGGCTGTTATGTTTGCTTTCTCAACAGGTGTAACAAATGATTTCCTTTCCCACGCCCGAGAACGCCATCTCCACAGCATTATGATACCACGAAGCCATTCATCCACAATAAAGGAAATCCAAACACCAATTAACCCTAATTCAAAATGAACCCCAAGCACATAGGCAATTGGTACACAAATCCCCCACATCGAAAGAATTCCCATATAAACCGGTAATTTGACATCTCCAGCCGCCCTTAATGCATTAATTAGGACAAGGTTAAAGGCTCGACCGGGTTCAAGAATAATGGTTAAAAGAATGAGGACACCACCGGTTTTTATTATGTCTTGGTTATTTGTAAAGATAGAGAGCAGCGGTTCTTTAAAGATTGAAAAAATAATAGCCATGCCAGCCGAGATTAAGATTGCGAGCTTTAGACTTTTTAAGGCCCTTTGATATGCATCGCTTATCTGACGGGCTCCGATCATTTGTCCAACTAAAATTTGTGTTCCCTGACTAATAGCAATACTAAATAAAAAAATGAACATCATTAAATTCTGTGCGTATACCTTCGTAGTCAGCGCTTGTGTCCCCATAATCGTAATAAAATAGGTGATAAACATCTGGGAGGAATTATAAGAGAGTTGTTCACCGGCCGAAGGTATCCCTATTTTAAGGAGGTTCTGGATATGCTGTTTTGGTAAAGTGAATCCCTTTTTGAATGGAAGGCCATGATCTACTCGTTTGATTAGGAGAAAGGTGATAACAAATAAGCCGATTAATCTACTGACAGAAGTAGAAATGGCAACCCCTTCAACTCCGAGCACTGGCAATCCAAAAGGACCAAAAATAAAAATATAGTTACCAATCACATTTAGGATATTCATCCCAATCGTTACGTACATGGTGTCCCGTGTAAACCCATAGCTTCGTATGACAGCCCCAATCGTCATTATTAGTGCTTGGAGAAAGGAGAATATACCTACAATACTTAGATAGCTATCTGCTTCATCTAATAACTCAACAGGCAAATCCATTAATAGCAAAAGCTTCTTGCTCCAAATAAAAACGATAAGACTTAGAATAAGACCGAAAACCAGATTCGCAATAATTGAGACAACGGAAACTTCCGCTGCGCTTTTTTGATTATTCGCACCAAAATGTTGAGCCACTAATACAGCAGTACCGGTTGCGATAAATCCAAACATGACAATAATTAATGATAAGATTTGATTAGCAACCCCAACAGCTGCAACAGAATTATCGGAATACATACTTAGCATCAATGTATCTGCATTACCCATTAACATATGTAGAAGTAATTCAATAAAAATTGGCCATGTTAATGCAAACAGTGTTAATTTTTTCGTACTGATAGAAGCTTCCAAGCAGTCCACTCCCTTTGTTTCATAGGTGTAAAACTATATTAGTTTATCACAGTTTAAGGAGGGAAAGATACGAAATTTTTTAGGAATAATCCCGAATTTTTTATATATTAAATTTGTACAAAATTTGAACAAACCGTTGTTATATTTGATTTTTAGGGGGGAAAAGGTTACTTTTAAGTATGATGATTACTAATATTGATAGGAGTTAAATGGATGAAGAAAAAGTTATACATAGTACCGTTTTTACTACCATTGTTACTTATGTTAGCCATGCCTGTTATGGCAGCTGATGACCGTTCAATAGATGAAGAAAGCATTTATTATATAGTGGTCGATCGTTTTAATAATGGTGACAGCACGAATGATTCTGATGTGGATCGTTCAAATCCACTCGCATACCATGGAGGAGACATTCAGGGGATTATCAGCCAACTCGATTACATAAAGGATATGGGGTTTACCTCAATATTATTATCTCCTATTTTTGAAAATGATTCGAATACATTTTATCCGTATCATGTAACTGACAGACAAGAAATCAATAAGCACTTTGGTACGAAAGATGACTTAAAACAACTTGTAAAAGAAGCACATGAAAAGGATATAAAAATTATTCTAGACTTTGGAATCAGTTCAAACGAAGGTCCTTTTGATAGTGAATTAGTAAATACAGCATTAGGCTGGGTTCAAGAAACAGATATTGACGGATATAAAATAGACCTTGTAGAAGGGGTATCACCAAATTATATATCTACATTATCAACGGAGCTTACATCCCAAATAGAAAATCTGATTTTAATTGGTGAACCTGATGGTCTAGATGATCTAAGCGAGTTTGAAGCAGCAGGTCTTGATTTAGTTTTCAATCCGACACCTTATGAAGGAATCACGAGTTTTAGTGTTCCGGATCAACCTTTTAACAATGTAGATTTAATCTGGGAGCAGAATCAAGAATTTGAAAATACAAATTCCTTAATTAATTTTATGGATAACACGAATACAGTTCGATTTACTTATTTGGCAACAGAAGCGAATGAGCACCCAGCGCCACGCTTAAAGTCAGCATTAACGTATTTGTATACAACACCTGGAATTCCTATTGTATTTTATGGGACGGAAATCGCATTAAATGGGAGTGAACCACCAGACAATCTAGGATTAATGGATTTTCGAACAGACCAAGAGCTTGTGGAATATATAACCTTGTTATCAAAGGTCCGTTCGGGAGTACCTGCATTAACAAAGGGATCCATTGAATTAGTTAAAAATGATGCTGGTTTATTAGTTTTTAAAAGAGAGTTTGAGGGGCAAATAGCGTTTGTGGCGATTAATAACACAACGAAAACTCAAAGCTTTACCCTATCAACCGATCAAGTTGGACAAGACAAGGAATTAACCGGACTAATTACAGAGGATCTTATCCGACCTACAGATGATGAATTTCATGTAGTTGTAAATCGTGATATCTCAGAAGTATTCGTAGTTAGGGACACAACGAAAATTAATTATACCTTGTTTATTTCTGTATTTATCGTACCAGTGTTAATGATTGGATTCATTTATTTAAATAAAAAAAGGCACGGTCGCCCAAAACCTGAATAAAAAGGAAAGCATCATCCAATCTCGGATGATGCTTTTTTTGTCCTTCTCAAAGCACAATCGGCTCGAGACATAAGTTAATCGCTTCTGAAGGTAAAATACACTAAATCGAATATGACTTATGCTTGTGTCTAAGGTACGTGCCTTGCGTAGTTCTATCCGTTTACAATTTCTCCACCGTTAACGTGAAGGATTTGTCCAGACATATAAGAAGCATCGTCACTTGCCAGGAAGATATAGCTTGGTGCAACTTCCTCAGGCTGTCCTGGGCGTTTCATCGGTGTTGTTGAACCAAATTTCGCAACCTGATCACTTGTAAAGGTAGAAGGAATAAGTGGTGTCCAAATGGGTCCAGGGGCTACTCCGTTGACACGGATACCTTTACCAATCAATTGCATGGAAAGTGACCTTGTGAAAGAGACAACGGCTCCTTTTGTTGAGGAATAATCAACAAGTTGTTCATTTCCCTTATATGCTGTAACGGATGCTGTATTAATGATGGAACTTCCCTGTTTTAAATGGGGTAGAGCGGCCTTTGTTAAATAAAAATAAGAAAAGATATTGGTTCGGAATGTTTTTTCTAGCTGCTCAGCTGTGATCGCAGAAATGCTTTTTTGAGGATGCTGTTCAGCCGCATTATTGACCAAAATATCTAGCTGTCCAAATGTATCAATTGTTTTCTTTACTATTTCCTTACAGAACTCTTCATTCCCAATATCACCAGATAAAAGTAAGCATTTTTGTCCTTCTTCTTCTACCTGTCGCTTTGTTTCCTTAGCATCCTCATGTTCATCTAGATAAACAATGACAACATTTGCTCCTTCTTTAGCATAATGAATCGCGACTGCCTTTCCTATTCCGCTATCTCCACCTGTTATAATAGCAACTTTGTTTGCTAACTTATTGCTGCCTTGATAAGAATGGTCCTCAGAGACAGGTTTTGGTACCATTTCGGTTTCTGTTCCAGGCTGTTGATTTTGATGCTGTGGAGGCAAAATATTCTTTCCTTGACTATTAGACAAAATAAACACCTCTTTTATAAAGTAACTGCACCTTACTTACTTTTTTATAAAAGAGACTTTAATATACATTAGGCTAAATATAAAGTATTTATAAAAAATCAAAAAGCTCTACAAAACATCCATTATAATGGAAATAGATAGAAAGAGGGGTTATCCATGGAAAAACCTGAAAAGATTCTGCTTGTTGAAGATGATAAGGAAATAGCTCGTATTGTTTGTGACCATTTAAGAAAAGAATGCTATACCGTAACATGGGCATCGACTGGAAAAGAGGGTTGGGAGGATTTTAAAGCGGATCAATTTGACCTATGCCTAATTGATCTCATGCTCCCAGAAATGGATGGGTATACATTGTGTAAAACCATAAGATTGGAAAGTGAGGTTCCTTTACTCATTTTAAGTGCACGAAATGAGGATGAGAGCAAAATAAAGGGCTTAAATATTGGGGCCGATGATTATGTCACAAAACCTTTTAGTCTTGAGGAATTGAGTGCGAGAATTAGCTCCCATTTAAGAAGATACAGAAGATACAACAATAAGACATTTTATGAAAATCGTATAACTTATTTAAATGGGCTGACCATTGATTTTACAAATAATCTAGTATACCTGGATGGAAGTATTGTTCAAATGAGTTCCAAAGAGAAAGAATTGTTGTTTCTCCTAGCAAAAAATCCATTACAAACTTTTTCGAAGACAGAAATTTATGAGCATATTTGGCAACAGGAGGATGTCGACGGAAATAATACAGTCACAGTTCACATTAAAAGTTTACGATCGAAATTAATGGATGGTACACGATCTGCTAAGTTTATCCAAACTGTCTGGGGCGTTGGCTATCGTTTCATAGGAGAACAACTCGTATGAGAATTAAACAATGGTTGATGATTAGCTTTTTTATTGTAATGTTACTTCCAGTTGGCGCACTTTATTTTCTGTATATAAGTATAAGTAATCTTGATGATAAGCAAGCTCTCGTGGAGTACGTCGAGGTGACAAATAAAATGGAGGAAATTGAGCCAAAGCTCTTGGATCCAAATTTATACACACCAAAGTCAAAAGAAATGTATGATTCTGTTCAAGCATTAACAAATGAATCTATCAAAATTACATTATATCGATCTGATGGAGTCGTTTTGTTTTCTAGTTTACCTGAACCAGGTTCATATGGATTTCCTGCGATAAACATGGAACAGGCATATAGGAATCTAAATGATCTCCAAAAGAATGCTCGTACTTATTCGTTAAAAAAACCTGTTAGTAAAGATGGAAACGTTGTTGGAATTTTTGAAATATCCATTGCTAGAGACGATTGGATAGAAGGAGTAACAAATCGCTATCTCTATTTGGTTGTACTTTTTAGTATTTTTTTCATCTTACTCTATACGGTTGTTGTGATTTTATTAAATCGAAAATTGAATCGACCACTAAGTCAGTTGCAAGCTCAAATGACAGCTTTTGCAAATGGGGAAAGTCCTTCTATTCAAATTCGTGAATCTAATGATGAAATAGGGGATTTAATCAAACATTTTTGGAAAATGAAAGCACAGATTGAACAAACACAAGAGGCATTAGCTGTTCAACAAAAGGAAAAAGAATTTATTGTGGCGTCATTATCCCATGACTTAAAAACACCATTGACAGTAATACGAGCTTATACTGAAGTCCTACAAAATGATAGAACAATAACCGAGCATGAAAGGGCAGAATATAAGGAAATCTTATTTCAGAAACTTGAGTACATGAAACGTATGCTCGATGACTTAACAATGTATACGGCATTACAATCCTCTAAGCAACGGACTGAGCTTGTTGAAGTTGAAGGGGAAGAATACTTTGATATGTTGTTATCAGGATATGATGAACCTTGTATTCGAAAAGACGTTTCACTACAAGTATATCAATCTGTAAAAAAATCCTATGAGGTTGACCCGAAACAAATGGTGAGGGTTGTAGATAATATTATGGGGAATGCCATTCGACATACTGAAAAAGGGAAAAAAATTTGGCTTGCTGCTATTTCAAGTGACACAAAACTACCAGATTGGGTATTTAAAGAATTTGAGGTAGAACTTGAAACGTGGAGAAGAGCAGGTACCGTCATTTTAATTCAAAACGAGGGAAAAGGAATTCCGGAAGAACAACTGGACCAAGTATTCCACCCCTTTTATCAGGCGGAGGATGCTAGAAATAATGGTGGAAGTTCTGGGTTAGGATTAAGTATTGCAAAAATGTTAATGGAACAACAAAACGGAAAAATTGGAATCTGGTCAGCTGAAAAAGATGGGACATTACTGGCTTGCTGGATTAGGGAAGGAAGGGATTAATATGAAGAAAAAACGATTCTTGCTACTTGCTATTTTAATAATGGGGATTTTATCTGGTTGTAAGGAGGATATGGCTGTGTCATCAGAAGAAATTGTTACAAAAGTCTTATCAGCAAAGGAAGAAAAGCATTCTTATTATGGCGAAGGTGTTATAAAGCTTGAGACAAACGGTGAGATCACTGAAGATGCTAGTTTTAAAGAATACGTTGCAGAAGATGGAAAACGAAAAATTATTACAACAGGTCTTACGAATGACCTTGAATCAACTGTGTTAAACGACGGAAAACAAGTGATTTCCTATGAAACGGGGAGTGAAACGGCATTAAGTATCGATCTAACAGAGGAAGGTATGCCGTTATTAGATGCCTCACCTAAAGAACAACTCATGACCATGCTAGATGCTATTAAAAAAACACATGAATATGAAATTGTTGGCGAAGATAAATTATTAGATTTTAATGTATATCATATAAAGGCAACGCCGAATACAGATTCTAATTTATTCGGAGAAATTGAACTCTGGATTGATCAAAAGACTTGGTTTGTTGTGAAATCTGTATCTGTCGTTGGAGAAACAAAATCTGAGTTTGAATATCAGGTGCTCGATTTTTCACCAAATTTTAAGGCGGATACTTTCACTTTAGACATACCTGAAAATGTAAAAATTACTCCAATTGAGTCACAATTTGAACCTTCCTATGGGTCACTTGAAGATGCACAGACAGCTTTAGCTCAACCATTCCTTGTTTTCTCAGAAGAAGTTTTGACTGTTGAGAATGTTGAAGTTGTAAACCTTCAAGGAGTAATCAATCGTCCAGAAATTACTGTTTATTATTTACATGAAGCTGTCCCTTCAGTATTAGTTTCAATCTTTCCAACTCCAGAAGAAGCAGGAACGGAAATTAAACCTGGAAAATGGCAAGTGCGTGGCCAGAATGCAGAATATGATGATTTTATTGATGCGTTAAGCTGGGATGAGAACGGTCTGCGTTATACAATTATCAATCAAAATCCTGATTTAGCAATGGAAGATATTCTCGAAATGACGGAAAAAATGGTACTCAATAATGAAATGTAGGTGGGGCCTTTGCTGCCAAGTTGGAATTTGATCGTATTGTATATATTAGTAGGGGCCGGAATCCAAATCATTGGTTTGGTTTTCGGAAAGTTAAATAATAAAGTAGGAACGACAATTGAAATACTCCTGGGCCTTCTTTCAATCGGGTTTGTATTTTATCAATTTTCCTTTGTGAATGGGTTCATCTATATCTCGTTTATTTCTAGTGGCTATTTTCTTGCAATCTCTCTAACTACAGGAAATGAAAAACGTATTGAAATTGAAAAAGAATTACGTCAGATCAATGTGGAGGAAATCATTTTAGCACGTAATTTTATAAGAATTGCAACTGATTTATTGATGACAGGGTTGGTTGTATTTGGTGGTATAATGTTTTACATCTTTGGTCCTGAAAATAGTCCTTTAAAATATATTATTGTTTTCGGGCTGGTCAGTACATTGACAGAAGTCATAAAAAGAATCGGAAATTATGCTACTGTAAAAATATTTTTTGACTTAGAAGAAAAGCAATTGTATCTCACCTCACATTTTGAATCTCGAAAAATTCCAATAGAAGATTTGGAGGAAGTGAAACTAGAAACGTATGTAGACTTGTTAAAGCTTCATCCATTATTTACAATGTTTTCTTCCAATACTGACTGGACAACAAACTTTCAGAAGGTATTACGTCTATCTGTGCCTGGTGAAACAATTTATTTAACGATCCTAGAACCGGAAAAATGGAAAAGATCGTTCGAGGACATGGCAAAGGTTGAGGAAAATGTAAAAGAGCCACAAGTCGTTCTACCATTTTGGCATCGAAAAAATGTAAAACGATTAATTGGAAAGCTTTATTTTGCAACAACAGTAAAAGGGATATCAGCCTATACAGGTTTACTTCTCCTTTTATATTATTTTGAAGTTGCGCCTTGGATCATGGTTACAGTCATATTTGCCTATTGGCTTTTTAACCTCTCTATTTCTGACCAGGTTTTAAAAGTAGCAATGGATGCAACGGAGACAAAGAATCCACAACTAATCCAAATATCCCAACGGATTTTTGAAAAGGCAGGAGTTCCAAACATTCGTGTATATGAAACCGAAAGCAGCGAGTACAATGGCCTTGCGACAGGAATGAATATTGGAAAATCGATGGTCACCCTAACGACTGCTACTTTAAAGTTGCCGATTGAAGCGATTGAAGGAATCCTCGCACATGAAGCAATTCATGTCAAAAAGCGAGATGTGTTGTGGGGACAATTGTGGAGATTTGGGTATATTTTGCTACTGATATTGTTTGTCCTATTGCTCCAAGAAAATGTAACGAATATAGAGGAACATAAAATATCAATCTTTTTATCAGTCTTTTTCTTAACCATTTTTTTCTCTGTTTTTCAATCTTTTTATTCTCAATGGATGGAAGTTCGCGCTGATCATATAGGTGCATCTCTGCTTAATGGTGGGAGCGAGCAAATGTCAAACAGTTTAATAACTTTAGCAGAGAAACAGGACGAATCGATAAATAAGTCACTTTCATACAGCACAGTACTTAACGAAGAGAATGATAAGGCAAAGTCATCAATTGAACGAGATTCACTGTTGTTGCGTTTTATTGAGTTTCAATTTATGCCACATCCTCCAATGTACTGGAGGATTCAGACCTTAAAAGAACATCAAGAAGGCTGGGGGAGAAGTATTCGAATTCGCTGGATGTTAGATCGAGTGAAGGAGTCAGTTTTGAGATAGAAGAGGTGAGGTTATGAAAATTGCAAAGGTGTTATTTGTGGTTGGGGCAGTTGTGTTTCCGTTAGGTATTTACTTATCGTCATATAGCCCTATAGGAGTAGTTTTAGCGATTGTTGGGGGGCTTACGGTTTTCTTAAGTACACCGGCAATACAATCATAGAGTAGGGGGGGAGTAAATGGATTTCCTGAGTGTAAATGTTTGGATCACCCCGACAATCCATATGCTGCCCTCTTTTTCGGATTGCTGTTTACGCTTGTGGTTGGAGGCCATAGTGTGGATAGATACAAGAAAATTAAAACCTCTTCTGCTTTTAACAGGCAGTATTGTATCAATCGTGGGTGTACTTGTTTTGCAAGTTGTTGGTTATTACTAAGTTTTAGTCAGGAGACTTTCCTTAAAGGGAGGTCTTCTTTTTATTCAATGAGTATTTCTAGAAACATCCACATAAAAGGTGTTTATGCCAAGGGTTTTCCCAGAACCATCCAAAAGTCTATTCATAAAAGGTATTTATGTCATTGGATTTCCGGAATCATCCAAAACTCTACTCATAAAGGGTGCTTATGCCATGGGGATTTCCAGAACCATCCAAAAGTCTATTCATAAAAGGTGTTTATGCCAAGGGTTTTTCCAGAACTATCCAAAAGTCTATTCATAAAAAGGTTATTTCAATGAGTATTTCCGGAATCATCCAAAGGCCAACGCATAAAAGGTGTTTATGCCATGGGGATTTCCAAAACCAACCAAAAGCCCATTCATAAAAGGTGTTTATGCCATGGTAATTTCCATAATCATCCAAAAGTCCATTCATAAAAGATGTTTATGCCAAGGGTTTTTCCAGAACCATCCAAAAGTCTACACATAAAAGGTGTTGCCATTGGGTTTTCCAGAACCATCCAAAAACCTACTTATAAAAGGTGTTTATGTAATCAGGTTTTCCAAGACCATCCAATACTCTACTCACAAAAGGTGTTTATGCATTATGTTTTCCGAGGATTTCCAAAAGACCGACCATATACTAGATTTCTTACTACTCATCCACATCGTTTCTGAAATCACTTTAATAAAAAGGAATTCCATTAAATTTAAAGAAATAGATAATAGAAACTATTTCGAGTTGGAGGTATTTATGGGAATTAATATTAGACCTGCTAGAAAAGAGGATGCATTACAGTTCATTGAACATACAAAAATTGTTCTTAATGAATCGACATTCATGCTGACAACCCCTGAGGAATTTAACACAAGTGTTGAGGAAGAGGAAAAATGGATTGAGGATCATATAAAGCCAGGGAATTTAATCATAGTAGCTGAAAAAGATGGGAAAATAGTTGGTAATTTAAATTTCAAGACATCGAAAAGGAAGCGCCTGTCTCATTTAGGTTATTTTGGGGTAAGTATCCAAGAAACATACTGTAATCAAGGAATTGGCAGCAAATTAATGAGCTATTTGCTTGATTGGGCACAAGAAGAGCCTGGTCTTGAAAAGTTATGTCTAGAAGTATTTTCACATAACGAAAGGGCGATCCATCTTTATAAAAAATTTGGCTTCCAAGAGGAAGGGCGAAAAGTTAAGTTTGTTAAATTTAGTGATACACATTACGAAGATGAAATCATAATGTATAAATTTGTAAAACATCAATAGATGTATGATAAAATAATGAAAAGGTAATAGGAGGAGAAAACATGGAACTGACGGTATATTTAGCTGGGCAAATTCATGACAATTGGCGAGAAGAAATTAAGGATAGGGCGAAATTAAAAAATCTTCCGTTAAAATTTGTTGGACCACAAACAGACCATGATAAGTCTGATAATATTGGAGAACAAATTTTGGGAGAACAACCGGGTAGTTATTACAAGGACGATGCAGCATCAGCCATTAATAATTTCAGAACACAAGTGTTATTGCAAAAATCTGATGTAGTTATTGCTTTATTCGGGGAAAAGTACAAACAATGGAATACAGCGATGGATGCGAGTGCGGCCATTACGATGAATAAACCAACCATTATTGTTAGACCACCATCACTGATTCATCCATTAAAGGAATTATCAAATAAAGCCAACGTCACTGTCGAAAGGGTTGATCAAGCATTAGATGTGTTAAATTACATATTTGAATAAAAAAATGCAGCGGGTATTAGTCCGCTGCATTTTTACTATCTGTAGTTAATAAACTGCACATCAATCGGTAAATCTGCTTCACGGATGGCGTTGATAATCTGTTGAAGGTCATCTCTGCTTTTTCCGGTTACTCGAACTTGATCATCCTGAACCTGACTCTTTACTTTTAAGCCGCTGTTTTTAATAATGGTGTTAATCTTTTTCGCGTTCTCCTTGTCGATGCCTTGAATAAGTTTCGCTCGTTGACGTACGGTTCCACCAGATGCATTTTCAATTTTTCCATAATCAATATTACGAGTTGCAACCCCACGTTTAATCATTTTACTTATCAGGACATCCTTTAGTTGTTCCAGTTTGTACTCGTCATCAGATACTAAAACAAGTTCTTCCTTATCAAGTGTGATATCACTTTTACTGCCTTTGAAATCATATCGAGTTTGAATTTCTTTTTTTGCAATACTAATTGCATTCGTTACTTCAGGCAAATCTACCTTTGACACAATATCGAATGAGCTATCCTTTGCCATTGCCAACCTCCAAAAAAATAGTTTATTTCCCTTGATTATAGTCAATCTTAGCAATTAGGACAACTTTTTCCAAAACAATACTAGTAAATGATGGTCGTAAACGTCTATACTATGTAAGACAATAGCAATAGCAGAAAAGCTAAGTAATTAAGAAAGAGGGCTTTAATAAATGAATGAATTAATACCAGGTACGGTTGTAACTTTACGTGTAGATAGAGATGCTCCATTTGGCTATTTTTTAACAAACGGTGAAGAAGATGTGCTTTTACATGAAAATGAAATTATAGAAGGATTCGATCCGGAAGAGGACGTAACTGTTTTTCTTTTCCAAGATCATCAAGGAAGACTGGCAGCCTCTATGACAATACCGACTATTCAAATGGGTTCCTATGATTGGGCCACTGTGGTTGAAGTCAAACGTGACTTGGGAGCCTTTGTTAATATTGGGATTAGCAAGGATATTTTAGTCTCAAAGGATGATTTGCATGAGGTGTGGGATCTCTGGCCAGAGCCAGGTGACCAGCTATACATTTCATTACGGACAGATAAAAACGGAAGACTTTTTGGAAAGCTTGCAACTGAAGATGTCATTCGCTCTATTTCAAAACCAGCTACAAGGAAAGATTTTAACAAAAATATAACTGGAACTGTTTATCGATTATTGATGGTTGGCTCTTTTATGATTTCGGAGGAAGGATTTCTCGGCTTTATCCACGAGTCTCAAAGAACAAGGGAACCAAGAGTCGGAGAAAAGGTGCAAGGGCGAATTATTGACGTAAAGGAAGACGGCACTGTAAATGTGTCGCTAATGGGCCGAAGCCATGAAATAATGGGTGATGATGCTGGGAAAATTTATCAGTACATGGAAAGCCGTGGTGGGGCTATGCCATATTGGGATAAAAGCTCTCCTGAAGATATTTCAGCCAGATTTGACATGAGTAAAGCAGCGTTTAAACGAGCAATTGGAAAGCTAATGAAAGAAGGAAAAGTATACCAAGAGGATGGTTGGACATACTTTAAAAAAGAAGAGTAAAGAAAAACGCATCGGCTGTTACCGATGCGTTTCATTCTATAGATGATCTGTTTTCTTTGAATATTGATGTTTGCCCGCCTGACGATTCTTTTCTCTCATCATATTCTTTTCATGGCGTAATGCATTGTTATCTTTTGCTTTTTTATCATTGTCACTTGTTTTTGGCATAAATAACACTCCCTTCAATCCGTTCAAATATAGGATATCCAGTCGTTTTTCAAACTATGTAGATTAGCTGTTTGGCAATTCGTTTAAGAAGAAGATAGAAATCGTCCCTGGACCAGCATGAGAACCAATCGCAGCCCCGATTACATTGATGAAGAAGGAGTTACATCCGAATTTTTCTTCAAATAACTTCTTTACCTCAAGCGCTTCATTTTCCACATCTCCGTGGCTAATACCAATCGTTTGCTTTGATAAATCTGCCCCGCGCTCTTCCATCAACTCAACAATTCGCTTATATACTTTCTTTTTACCACGAATTTTTTCTAGCGGTATAAGCTTTCCATCTTCTACATTTAAGAGTGGTTTTATGTTTAAGAGTCCACCAACAAAAGCGGAAGCCTTACTAATTCTTCCCCCACGTGCTAGATATTCAAGGTCATCTACTGTGAAAAGATGCTCCATATGAGTACTGTAAAATTTCGCAAGGTCTACAACTTCATCCTTTGAAGCACCCGTGCTAGCAAGCTCAGCGGCAGCTTTTACAACAAGACCCTGGCCAAGAGAAGCGCATTTTGTGTCCACAATTGTTAAGTCAAGGTCTGGATATTCTTCTCTTACTTCTTCACTCATCATCACTGCCGTTTGATAGGTTCCTGACAATTGTGATGAAAAGGAGATATAGACAGCAGATTGTTTTTCTTTTGCAATCTCAGTAAAAACCTCTTTAAACCGATGTGGTGGAACTTGGGATGTTTTTGGAGCACTCCCATTTCTCATGGCTTCAAATACTTTTACAGGGTTAATTGTTGCAATATCTTCGTAATCTTGCCCATCTAGATGAACTCCCAAGGAGAATAATGTAACATTCTTTTCTTTAAAAAATTGTAGTGGTAGGTCACTACCGCTATCAGTAAGAATTCTAACGGTCAAAAGTCTCACCTTCTTTTCTTTGGTCAAGTTTGAAACAAACTTGCCTATCGTAAGTGTAGCGAGTATTGGATAAAAATACAACAATTGAGGAAAAATTTTGTATGACTATTAATTTACTACTAGGATTGAAGAATGTTGTTCCAGGAGGACTATTTGAATGGTAACTAGAGAAGTGAAAAAAATATTAATTGTGACATTTGGTGCACTACTAAATGCTGCTGCCCTAAATCTTTTTTTAATTCCGGCTGATGTTTATTCTTCTGGTTTTACCGGTGTGTCACAGCTTTTGTTTAGGATCCTTGGTGATTACACGCCAATTCATATTTCAACAGGTGTAATACTACTATTATTAAACATCCCGGTTGCGATTCTAGGATGGAAAAAAGTTGGTAAGGCATTTACCCTTTATAGCTTTATTTCGGTTGCACTTACAACTTTATTCTTGGCAATTATCCCACTCGAACGTATCTCTAATGATATTTTACTAAATGCTGTATTTGGTGCTGTCATTCAAGCCATTGGAATCGGTCTTACTTTAAAGTGGGGTGCATCTACAGGTGGTCTCGATATAATAGCACTTGTATTATCAAGATCAAAAGATAAACCAATTGGAACCTATATTTTTACACTAAACGGACTAATCATTATTACTGCAGGATTCTTATTTGGTTGGGAAAAGGCATTATATACACTTGTTGCTTTGTATGTGTTGACAAAGGTTATTGATACAGTACATACAAGTCATGTAAAAGTTACAGCGATGATTGTTACGAAGAAAGCGGACGAATTGAAAAGTGCAATTCATTCAAATTTAGTTAGAGGAATAACGTTGATACCTGCCAAAGGAGCATTTTCAAGTGAGACAAAGGATATGTTAATGATTGTTTTAACAAGATATGAATTATATGATTTAGAGCGCATAATAAAAGAAGTTGACCCACATGCATTTACAAATATTGTACAAACAATTGGTGTATATGGATTATTTCGCAAAGAGTAGTAACTTTTTAATACGAGACATCGACATATAGAGTAAAGGGGTGACAAATATGAAAAAATGGCTTCTAGTGACATTAGTTTTTGTTATGAGTCTATTTATCATCACTGGATGTGGCTCAACAAAAACAGAAGAGGCTCTTCCAGTAAATTCAGGTGGTGGTGAAAAAGTAGACACAGAAAAAGAAACACCACCAGCGCAAGAGAGTGAAGAACCAGGGGGTGAAGAGAACGTGGTTGAAAAACTTCAAACTGACCTTTCAATTAAAACAGGGGAAAACGAAGCAACCTTTAAGATTACAATAAAAAACACCAGCGACAATTCTGTGAAACTAACGATACCATCTGGTCAAAAATATGAAATTATTGTGAAGGATGCAGATGGAAAAGAAGTTTACCGCTATTCAATCGATAAAATGTTTATCCAGTCAATAGAGGAAATGGAATTAAAGCCTGGTCAAGAAAAGGTTTGGGAAGAACCATGGGATTACACTTCAAATGATGGAACGAGACTTGCTACTGGAGAATACAAAGCACATATTTTCCTAACAGCATCAGAAGTAAATGGACAAACAATTGAAAGTAATTCATTGCAGGCAGACGAGAGTTTTACAATTCCTGAAGAAGGAAATACAGCATTTCGTAATGTTCAAGTACTTGGTGAAAATGGTGAATATACGGTAACAGGGGAAGTAAGAGTATTCGAAGCAAACTTTTTCTATGCAGTAGAGGATGGTCATGATTATGTAATTCCTGAAACACTTCAAACGGCATCAGAGGGTGCTCCAGCATGGGCGCCATTTGAAATTAACATTTCGATTCCGAAGGATAAAATTCCGACAAACGGAGCATTGATTCTTCATTTATACGAAAGAAGTGCAAAAGACGGTTCGATCACAAATCTTTATCATGCAAAACTTCAACAATTCCAATAAAAGTAGGGAAGGGTCAGACGATAAGTCTGACCCTGTTTTTTCTTGGAATTAGCCAAAGGTTATTGAAGTTGGTCTAATTCATTTTGCAATTCGCGGAGTTGTTCTTTTTCGGCTGTTGTAGAGTTAGCATATGCAGAAGAAAGTGCATTTTTAGCAACCGAAACGGCATCCTGTAAGGATGTATCACTTTGGCCAGCACTCGCTAATTTCGCAACTTCTACGGTTTCACGAGCCTTTTGGAATAAACGGTTTCCCATATTAAATGCCTCCAAGTGATGAGTTTTCGACATTCGCTTTTTTCTTTGCTTCTGCTTCAGCTAGAGTGGAACGGTAAGGAAAGCGCTGAGCATGTTGTTGAACAGCATCTGCACCTTGATGAACAAATCGTTTAGATTTATTACTACCCATCCGTAAATTCCCCCTTTAACAGCTTTAAAAGAAGTGCTTACTTGTAGCACCAGTTATATTGTTTGAGTTTTACGTTTGGGTTATATCAGGTAATTATTTCTGAACCAACCTACTTATTTTTCTCCAATTTTAGAACATCCTCTAAATAAAGGGCAATTCCGTCTTCTTCGTTAGTCATTGTTATATGGTTAGCAATACTTTTTAACTCATCAATCCCGTTACCCATGGCAATTCCGTGACCAGCGTATTCAATCATTTCCAAATCATTGTCTTCATCTCCAAAAGCAATAATTCTGTCTTTTGGAATCTGATAATAGTCAGCAACCTTTTGAATTCCAACAGCTTTATTTAATCCTGATTTAACAATTTCAATCACATGCCAAGGGGCTGCCCATTTGCGATGATCGACTACCTCAGCATGCATGTCAGAAAGATACTTTCGGATATTATCTGCGATTTCTTCATCGGGGTGAATTAGTAATGATGTTGGATCATGTTTTAAGATTTTTCGTAAATCACCCGTTTCAATATTTGGTTTCCCCATTCCAAAAATATCTAACATTGTTTCATCGTGAAAATGAAAATATACATCATCAATTACTTCCGCTAAAATATTTTTTACACGGAGCTCGTCGGCAACATCAACAATTTCTTTTACCGTTTTCAAATCAAGCGTATCATGATAAACTCCCCAATTTTGATCAAGTGGGTGATGGACAAAGGCTCCATTGAAATTAACGATTGGTGTTGTAAGGCCAAGTTCTTGGTAATACATTGAACTGGAACGGAAAGGCCGTCCCGTCGCAATCATCACAATATGGCCGGCTTTTTTGGCTTTTTCTAAAGCGTCTTTTGTTCTTTTTGAGATCGTTTTATCATCTTTTAGTAGAGTACCATCTAGGTCAAGTGCAATTAAATGTTGTTTAGTCATATCAATCTCCTTGTGAACCTTATCTCTTTCCTTAACTTAAACAGATATTAAAATAATCGTCAATTGAAAAGTCAATATTTTTCAATAAACTTCCAACAAATGATACACTAGAGGATGGCAAAAGTTTTCATAAAAGGAGTACAGACAAAAAGATGATTATTATCGAAAATAAGAAATATGCAGAAATACCAGCATTACATATTGTTAAAAATCAGTTAAAAGATGAAGCGTTGCCGTTGATCCTTTTTGTACATGGATTTGGCAGTGCGAAAGAACATAATTTACACTATGCTTATCTTTATGCAGAACAAGGATTTCGGGTAGTATTGCCTGAAGCTGACTATCACGGTGAAAGAGATAGGGGCATAGATGATCATGCAATGGATTTTAAGTTTTGGGATATTGTCGTCAATGAAATTAAAGAACTTCAAATAATTAAGGACGAACTGCTAAACCAAGGCCAAATTGATGAGGCAAGAATCGGTGTGGCAGGTACTTCAATGGGAGGTATCGTGACATTAGGGGCATTGACCCAATACCCATGGATTAAGGCTGCAGTAAGTTTAATGGGTAGTCCATATTATGAAGAGTTCTGTCGGGGGCAAATTGAGGAATTGAAGCGACACGACATTGAACTTCCTTTCTCTGATGCAGAGTTGGAAGAAAAATATGCAGAATTACGGAAATATGATTTAAGCATGCAACCAGAAAAAGTAAACGGAAGACCATTGTTTTTCTGGCATGGTGAAAAAGACAAGATGGTTCCTTTCAAATACACGTATGAATTTTACCAAGAAATTAAACCACTTTATGAGGGGAAAGAGGAGAATCTAACTTTTATTGCTGATACACGAGCAGATCATAAAGTGACAAGAGAAGGACTACTCGCATCTGTTGAATGGTTTAAAAAACATCTATAATAAGAGAAGAACGTGTCACAGTTGACACGTTCTTTTTCATTTGATTTATCGAATTCCTAGTGCGATTTTTGCGTACCGGCTCATCATATCTTTGTTCCATGGTGGATTCCAAACGATGTTAACATCTACGTCTTTTACTTCTGGCAATTCAGTAAGAACGCGTTTTACGTCCATTGCAATCGTTCCAGCAAGTGGGCATCCCATGGATGTTAATGTCATTGTAACTTGGGCGACACCCTCATCGTTCATATCCACATCATAAACAAGACCTAGGTTAACAATATCAATTCCTAACTCAGGGTCTACCACTTGTTCAAGTGCCCCCAACATATTTTCCTTTAAAGCTTCATCCATTTATAACCTCTCCTTTCGAGAAATAGCTTATTTAAAAGGTGTCTAGCTCCAGGTGCCATCGGCTCGAGGTCATAAGCCAATCGCTTCTGAAGGTATAGAACACCTTCGTAAGCGCTCGTCTTATGCTTGTCGCCGAAATACGGCGCCTTGCGCTTTTCTTAAGTATAACGAAACAATCTAAGAATGTGAAATCCCCTGCATTTTGCTAAATATAGTTAACCTCTGAGTTGCTTCATGGCAGCTTCAGACATCCGCTCAGGGGACCAAGCAGGATGCCATACCATTAAAACCTCTATATCATTTACTTCTTCAAGGTAGGCAACTGCATGCTTTACTCCACTGGTAATACTATCATGTAGTGGGCAACCAGGTGTAGTTAGCGTCATTTCAATATACACATTATTATTTTCTTTAATATTAATTTCATAAATAAGTCCTAAATCAACAACATTAATATTTAATTCAGGGTCAATCACTTGTTTTAACTGCTCAAGGATTTTTTCTTTTAATTCCATTATGTTTCTCCCCTTTTATTTAAATAGAACCCTTATAATGCTGTAACTGAAAAAGAATGTTGAAGTGACAACAATGCTTTGGCCAACTGAAAAGATAAGCAATTGTCTAGTTGCAATGGCTAAAATTACGACAACACATCCAGTAATGAAACCTGTAAAAATGGGAACTGCCATTTTTTCATCAATCATTTGTTTTAAAGTAGGTACATCACGTTTACCAATCAGTTTGCTATATTTATGTGTCCACCAAAGAAAAGGAATAATTTTATATAAATAGCCAAGAATGCTACCAGCAATCCACAAGAAAATATAAAGAAAGACAAGGACGCCATAAATTTCGTAATGCCCTGGTAGGAACGCAATAACCATTCCAAAAAAGTGAATAACTAAGCCAAAACAAATGGCAATTAATGAAAAAATAAATGGTTTATCAAGCTTTTTCTTTAATCTAACCTTGATGATAGTGGAAATATGGTAAGAAAATAAGGCGAAACCTGCAAAAAGCAAAACCATACCAACCTGTAACAATAAGTTCACTTCAGTAATAAAGCTGCAAATGGTTACGACAAGTCCGATGGCGTAAATAGTATAGACCCAACTTGATAATTTCATCGAAAATCCGTGAGCTAACGAAAACATAGGGACCATTTTATAAGAAAAGCCGAAAATTAAAAATGTAAACCATCCTGCCACCCCTAGTAGAATATGACTTTTTAGAACAGCAAAATGATCTAGGTGGGCTATTCCCGCACCTAAATTAACAATCAATAGTATTCCTAATGAAATAGTGAGTAACAAGCAAAATAGAGCACTACCAACAAAAGCAGTTAGAATGTTTTTCTTTGCCTGTTTTTTCATTGTCATAAACATTTGAACAAGAAATAATAATATTCCAATTACAGCGAGTGATCCTGTAAAAATAGAAATGGCTGGTGAAAAAGAAAGAGTGATACCAAATCCGCCAAATCCAATTGCCGTTATCCAAAATTGAATAAATCCAAATTTTTCACTCCAAATCGGAGTCAAAAATGCTACCGGTACAAGCTGATACATTGCCCCCATCGCAACCATTAAGGCCCAACCAAGAATAAGTAAATGAGCTGATGATAGAATGGCAGGGGTTCTAAAGTTCCCATCAATCACCATATGTCCATTGAATAGGAGGATGACTTGGGATGTGAACAATGCCGCAACACTAAATAAAATAAAAGAAAGTGGTAGCCGGATATTTGTTTCATTTGATAATTGATGTATCATGATCAAGCAGCTCCTTATTTTGTAATCTTAATTTGAAAGCCGCCTTCAGGATGTGGTTCTGTTATATGCTTGTAACCAAGTTCTTCAAGCTGTTCATATAAAAACATAGGTCTACGATCATTTATAATCGTCAATGTTTCACCTTTGTTTAGTTTCTCGAGAGCCTTTAATGTTCTCATCATTGGTGTAGGAGGCTCAAGACCTCGATTATCTAATTGCATTATTTGACACCTCTTTAGTAAAGGTAACCTTCCAATGTTTTTTATCAATTTGCTCTACCTCGTTTGAAAACCCTTTTGCCTTTAAAATAGGAAATAAAGGAGTCGGTTTGAATGGCGCATGTAAGATGAATGTATCTCCATCCTGTAAAGGTTTAACGGCTTCCATAATCTTTTGAAATGGCTCAATCTTATTTTTAAGATCTTCCCTAACATCTACTTCCACTACTTTTGATTCCACTTAAAAGTCCCCCTTATCAACGTTTATAAACTAATGATAATCATTTTCAATGAGTAACGTTGTGACCTGAATCACAAATGCAAATTTTATTTAGGATTGTCAATTAAGCTGAAATTTAGTTTTAGAAAATCTCATCATGCAGTTTCATATGATCTAATAAGTAATAACCGTCTGTAGTCAAGTCAACAATATGTTTCTTTTTCAAAACAGAAATCGTTCGACTAACTGATTCACGAGTTGTTCCGATCATATTAGCGAGTTCTCGATTTGTAAAATGAGTTGTAAGTTTAAAGCGATTTCCAGTCTTTTCACCATTACTCCTACATAGACGAAGTAAAAGCATAATGATTTGCTCTTGGGTGCTTAACAAAATTTGTTCTTCTAGACGTTTTTGGAGGTCTATTATTTTTTCACCAAGCACTTTAAAAATTTTTATGCAAAGCTCAGGATTTTTTAGCAATATGTCTTCAAACTTATCAATGGGGGTGAAGATGATATTTGAATCCTCGATTACTTCGGCATGTGCGGGATATCCGCCTTTTCGAAAAAAGCCAGCATGAGGAAACATTTCTCCTGCTTCTAGAACAGAAACAATTTGTTCCTTCCCATGCATATCAGACTTGTAAATTTTTACTTTTCCAGATTGGATGAAAAATACACGATCAAGTGGATCGTCTTGCATAAAGATAAACATCTTTTGTTTATATAATCGTGACTGTGAAATTTCTACAATTGGGTCGAGTTCTTCTGATGTTAGTTCCCGAAACAAGGGTACTCCTTTCAATTGTTCACGAATCGATGGCAATCCCATCTGTCTCACTCCTTGTTCAAAATAAACTATATATGCGGTTACTCAACATTTAGTGTAACAATTCCACTTTTTAAAACAGTGATTTAAATCATAGTCGGTGAGGATGACAACAATGTTCAAAAATTGGACACAAAAAAGCTAGGAGTCAAACTCCTAGCTTAGTTATCATGCTTTTCTTCAGCGCAATTAAAGCAAAGTATTCCATTTTTATCATCTAATACAACACCATTAATAAAACCATCTAAACAAAAAATTTCTTTTTCACATTCCTTACATTTGCCTACAAATTCCTTCATGTGTTCACCCCGTTAATTCTTTTAAACTCCACAATCATGAAGAATGACAAGATGTTTACGTGGGATATTCATTTAATCTAATTATCGCATAGTTTTCGGTTCATATGATAAAAAACATACGTAAATAGTGATTAGCTTCACAACATGGTCTAAAAAGACTCGGGTACAATGGACCCATAAATCAAAAGGAGGAATTTTAATATGGTATTTGCAGCGAAAGTAAACGCACCAGATTATGCACCGAAGGATAAGCACCCAACAATCTTTAGAACATTTGATAGTTTACAACCAGGTGAAATCATGGAGCTATCAAATGACCACGATCCAAGACCACTCCAATACCAGTTTATGATCGAACGTGGTGATGCATTCACTTGGGAATACCTTGAACAGGGACCTGAAGTATGGCGCGTTGCAATCGGTAAAAAATAAAAATCAATCGCAGATTCCAATCTTTCACATAGTGTAGGCATAGTCTTTAACGGCTTTGTTTACACTTTTTTTGATTCATGATGTTTTTTTGTTTGGTAGGCTGTTTCATTCATGCTACTATGAAGAAAAAATCAAAAGGGTGTTTACTGATGAAAATACCGACATTCATAGGTGTTCTTTTGGCTGGGGGGGAATCAAGGAGATTCGGAAGCCCTAAGGCATTTGCGCAATTTCAAAATAAATCTTTTTACGAATATGCAATTGATGCATTAAAAGATAACGTGGACAAACTTTATATTGTGAGCCATCCTGTATTAGAAGAGCAATTTCGAAACGAAGCCTCGATTTCCATAATTCAGGATTTACCTGAATTTCAGGGAAATGGACCACTCGCTGGTATATTCACAGTCATGCAGAAAACAAACTCTGATTGGTATGTAATTTTACCTTGTGATACGCCTTTTGTTACAGACAATCTAGTAAAGCAGCTTATTACTTTTACCAATGATCAAAGTATTGATGCAATCGTACCCATTATCAATGAAAGACAACAGCCATTAATTGCCGTGTATCATGCTAGAGTCGCAAAAAAGATAGAACAATTACTTAAAGATAAAAAATTAAAAATGACACAGTTATTAGGCACTTGCAATGTAAAATTTGTTAACGACCAAGATCTTCAGCTACAAGGTATGGAATTTGAGAATATCAATAATAAAGCTGAATATGAAAAAATAAACCGTAAGCCAATTTGAGGATCACACGATATGTATCAAAAAGACGTTGCCATGTTAGGTCGCAACGTCTTTGTTATTATTCAAGTCTAACACTCATAATTTTCTGAAAAATGTGATAAAATAATAATATCAGAGCTATCTTAAAGGAGGGATTATGTTTGAGAGTAGGCTTAATTTTAGGTATAGTAACCTCTGGACTTCTACTATTAATTGGTTTGTCTACTCGTCAATTTGAAACATATTCAGTTATTTCTGGGACTTTGGGTATAATATGTTTTTTACTTGCTGGAATTGTATCTGATACCTTTGTAAGTGGCGATCGTGCAAGAGCGAACTATTACACCGAAAGCAAAAAAGAACGCAAAACAAGAATTCGATATGGACTAACCTAAAATAGTGAGACAATATAAAACACCTCCAAAATGGCAATACTTGAGATAAGTATTGTGACATT
>NZ_JBPFDQ010000015.1:0-74048 GCF_059415045.1 Ferdinandcohnia sp. SAFN-114
TAATGTCACAATACTTATCTCAAGTATTGCCATTTTGGAGGTGTTTTATATTGTCTCACTATTTTAGGTTAGTCCAATTTCTCATTGTAGAAACATAGCGTTTTTTATAATTTGTCTCGATTCTTTTGGAGTAAGTAAGAGAGAGGATTCCGTATATAATTAAACTTGTATAAGCAATACGTGAAATAGCTAGAATGGTAATTATTATCTACAAAAAGGAGCATATACTATGAAGAAACTAACATTAAGTATGGCTGTTATCTTTTTTTAATAACTATTACTGGCTGCAATGCCGACGATGAAAATGTAACCAAGGTTCCTGAAGAAGTACCCGTTGAGGAGGAAGGAACGAATAACCAAATCAACACAGATCAAACGAAGGAAAATCTATTTAACTTTACAAACTTCGATTTGGATGTAGAATACGCTGAAAATAAGGAATATGACGTGGATTATGAAAGTGAAAGCAATGGTTTGGAAGCGGAAATCAAGGATGATATATCAAATACACAGATAAAAGGTGACGAAGCATTTGAAGTGCTAAGATCAATTTTTGAACAATTAAAATTTGATAAGGATACACCAAATGAAGAAGTAGTCTCAGAAGTGACGAAAGCCTTTGATTTAGATGAAGACTTCCAAAAGTTTGAGCTAGAAGTTAAGTTTCTTGATGGGACTGAGAAGGAGTATAATAACTGAATTAATCATAAGGCTTAGAGATAATATTTCTCTAAGCCCTTTTAAATCCGAGCCTTTTTTATGAGATAAACGGTACGTCTACGACATAAAATAATATGCTAAAGAACATCGCGGCACTTCCCGCTAATACAAATAAATGCCAAATTGCATGGTTAAATGGCAGCTTTCTCCAAACATAAAAGACAGCTCCAACTGTGTAGAGGATTCCACCAGTTAATAGCAACATAAAGCCATTAAACCCGATGCTTTCGTATAAAGGCTTAATGCCAACTATGATTAACCACCCCATCAGAACATAAAAAACCGTTGAGAGAATCATAAACTTTTCAACGAAGAAGACTTTAAACACAACTCCAACAATCGCTAGTCCCCATACAATTCCGAAAAGAGTCCATCCTAACCAGCCTCCTATTGAAACGAGAACGAAGGGAGTATATGTTCCAGCAATTAATAAATAGATCGCTGAGTGATCTAGTATCGCGAACAGCTTTTTCACTTTCGGGTGTGTGATGCTGTGTAATAGCGTTGAAAATAAATACAGCAGTATCATGGATGCCCCGAAAATAGAGAAGCTAACAATATGCAAGACGTTTCCATATTTCACAGCAAATACGATTAACATCACGAGGGCAGGAATGCTTAATAAAACTCCTATACCATGTGTGATGGCATTTGCAATTTCCTCTTTTAATGATTCTTGTCGAAATGTCATATTTATCACCTCTTGTTACATCTTTCTCCAATCATACTGCTAATAAAATCAGAACACAAATGACATTCGTAATATATCCCTCCGCTAAATTAGAAAAAAATTTCATAAAAATGAATGGTAGCGATTTCATTTCAAAAAGTAATACAATATTTAGAAAATTTTACTCCAGATAGGCTAATTCATGTTATAATGAACAAATTAAATCTTCATTACTGTACAGTGTTGTTGTAGAAATAAGCGAAGCGAAAGGGGATATGGGCTCATGGCACAAGAGGTAAAACAAAAACTAGATGGGATCCATGTAGAGGATATCATAAAAGCGAATCAAACATTGAAGGATGTTATAATCCATACACCTTTACAAAGAAATGAATTACTATCTGAACGTTACGAATGTAACTTATTGATAAAAAGAGAAGATTTACAAATTGTCCGTTCTTTTAAAATAAGGGGAGCCTATAACCGGATTAAAAATCTTTCGGAGCAGGATTTAAAAAATGGCGTTGTTTGTGCGAGTGCTGGAAACCATGCACAAGGCGTGGCTTTTTCCTGCTTTGCTTTAAAAATTCAAGGTAAAATCTTTATGCCATCCACGACACCAAGACAGAAAGTTTCTCAAGTAGAGGCTTTTGGACGGGAATATGTAGAGATTATTTTAACAGGCGATACTTTCGACGACTCTTATGAAGAAGCTGTAGCATGTTGTGAAAGAGAAAATCGTACATTTATCCATCCATTTAATGATGCTGATGTTATGGCAGGTCAAGGAACAGTAGCGGTAGAAATTTTAAATGATTGTGCAGAACCAGTGGATTATGTATTTGCAGCGATTGGTGGGGGCGGACTTATTTCAGGAATTTCAACCTATATGAAGAGCATCTCTCCTGAAACAAAGATTATTGGTGTTGAGCCTGAAGGTGCAACAAGTATGAAGACTTCAATTGCCAACGGGGCGGTTACTACATTGCCTAAAATTGATAAATTTGTTGATGGGGCAGCCGTTAAAACGGTGGGTGAAAATACATTTGAAATCAGTAAAAAGCTTGTTGACGATATTATTCCTGTGCCTGAGGGAAAGGTATGTACAACTATTCTGGACCTATACAACGAAAATGCGATTGTCGCCGAACCAGCAGGGGCATTATCAATTGCTGCACTTGATATGTACAAGGATCAGATTAAGGGAAAAACAGTTGTCTGTGTACTAAGTGGTGGTAACAATGATATCAGCAGAATGCAGGAAATAAAAGAGCGTTCGATGCTCTATGAAGGCCTACAATGCTATTTCATTGTGAACTTTCCTCAAAGAGCAGGGGCATTACGGGAGTTCTTACTTGATGTACTTGGACCAACTGATGACATTACTCGTTTTGAATATACAAAGAAAAATAACAAAGATAATGGGCCAGCATTAGTAGGGATTGAATTAAAAGCGAAAGATGACTACCAAGCATTAGTAAACCGAATGGAGAAAAAAGGGTTCCCATTCCGCGAGTTAAATAAAGAAAATACATTATTTAATTTGTTGATTTAAATTCAATAATTCTACATTTTTAGACAAAGACGTAATGCTTGTTTTCATGTATAATATAAGAAACGGGTGAAAAAGGACTGATAGTTTGCTATTCAAAAGCCTAGAGTTCAAAAATAGTTATGGACATAAGGTAAAAGTAATTGAAATTCCAGTATTAGAGGAAGGCAACACATATCGCTTTATGCTCGATTTTCGTTTACAAGCATATTTGTCGAAAATCATGACGAAATCAAGTCCAGGTCAAATCTATTCGTTTCGAGAATATTTGAAGACAGTGCTAAAATGGACTGATTACGAACGGATTTTCAAACTAGATATTTTAAAACATAATGCATAGTTTTAGAATGAGAGCTGATTTTAAAACATTAAAATCAGCTCTTTTTTTCTGGTTAGGTATAAATTGTAAGCAATCCCCCCGTTAAAATTTGGATAAACTATTTTTATAATAGCTGTACCAGACGTAGGAAGTGAACGTATGACAAAGGTAAAAATCGTAACAGATTCTACAGCAGATTTATCAGAGGAACTAGTAAAAGAACTAGGAATCGAAGTTGTTCCCTTATCAATAACGATTGATGGAGAAACGTTTTTAGATAAGGTAGACATCACTCAACAAGAATTTTTAGCGAGAATGAAGCAATCTGTCGAATTGCCAAAGAGCTCTCAGCCAGCAGTTGGGCATTTCGTCGAGCTTTATGATCAGTTAGGAAGTGATGGCAGCGAAATTATCTCCATTCACATGACAGGTGGGATGAGTGGTACAGTTACATCTGCTGAGAATGCTGCTAATATAAGTGAATCAAGTGTAACCGTAATAGATTCCATGTATATTTCAAGGGCTTTAGCTTTTCAAGTAATTGAAGCTGCAATAATGGCAAAAGCGGGACAAACGAAAGATCAAATCGTGAAACGAATCAATGAAATTAGGGAAAACTCAACTTTGTTTGTAACCGTTGATACTTTAGAAAACCTTGTAAAAGGTGGGCGGATTGGAAAAGGCAAGGCATTTATTGGTTCTTTATTGAACATTAAACCAATTGCTTCTTTACAGGATGGCGTCTATACTCCAGTTTCAAAGGTAAGAAGCCATGCACAAATCGTGAAATACTTAAGTAAAAAATTCGCTGAAGATGTAAGTAATAAAACGATAAAAGGTGTAGCGATAGCTCAAGTTGATGCAATCGAACTTGCGGCAAATTTAAAAGAGGCAATCAAAAAACTAACCGGATACGAAAAGGTTGATATCGTTGAAACTACTCCAGTGATCAGCACCCATACTGGCCCAGGTGCAATTGGGTTTATGTATTACGCGGAATAGGACAAAAAGGACGTGTGAATTTCACACGTCATTTTAGATTTCAGGTTGTGGAGTTGGTGTTGGGTTCGCATAGCCTTCTTTATATGTTTCATCGATCATAGCTCGTATTTCACTTGGTGATTTCCCGTTTGAATATTCAAGTACGGCTGTAGCTGCGATTTCTAGGCAAACGTTACATTTTGTACCGTGATCATCCCATACAACTGCATCACCTTTATTCTCATGGACAAAGCAATCGTAATTATCGCGATGTCCAACAGAATCAGCACAACCACAATAGCACGGCATTGATTCGAGTAAATCTTTGTGCATTGCTGCAGCTTTATATATTGTTACTAGTTCCTCTGACTTATCATCTAGAAAGGAGGGCATCACATCAATTGAGGCTGTTTCCTCACGTATATCTCCGATTACATGGTCTTCACCTCGGGACTCATGACTTTCTCCATTTTGGGAGCAACCAACCATACCAAACACGAGGACCAGCATGAGAAGAACAGATAATTTTTTCATTTCAAACAACCTTTCCAATGTTTATGTAAGCCCATTTTAACATAATCCATGTCCCTAAAATATCTGTTCACTATTTTGTCAAAATACAAAATGCGCAAGGCACACAATTCCAACTAAGAGCAAGGCATGTCCTGTGCCTAACACTGCAAGCCTAACCATCCTTGCATGGGCGACAAGCACAAGAAAACTAATGACAGAAAGGCGCTTTTTGCCTTCAGAAGCGAATGACTTGTGACCTCGAGCCGAGAGCATGTGGAGCTTGGCAAAGAAAAAGGATATCGATATCGATATCCTTACTTATCTTCAGATTCTTCATCTGCTAAGTCTAATTTTTCTCCACCAATCGAGATATAAGAAAAAATATCTAAATCTGGCTTAGCTTTTGCCATACCTTGAATGTACGGAGTGATCGTGTCTTTAAAATCTTTACTTACGCCTAATTCCTCACAGTGTCCATAGACATACATTTTTTTATCGTCAAAGAAAAACGAGATATAGCCAAGTGCTTTTTTTTCTTGATTGACTATGTTAAGTATTTGACATTCTTCTTTGATAACCTCTGGAGAAACGAAAATTTGCAAAGGTCAACCTCTCCTTTATCATATTAGGTAAACTGAAGTTTTTTGAACAGGGAATCATTTGTTTCTTTTTTAGGATTTTTCTTTTTAACATGAATTAGGAGCATACATAAAAGCCCAACTATAAGGGTTAAAGATGCAGTTGTTAAAAACATTCCGGCTCTTGACCAACTCATTAACCATCCATATATAGGCGGACCAATGGCTACTCCTAAGAACCGAACGGAACCATAAAGTGAAGTAACAAATCCTCTCTTTTCGGATGAAACAGAGCCCGTTATAAAGCTGTTTATACAAGGTAATACAAGTCCAGTTCCGATACTGCTGATTGCCAAAACGGCAATAAACGGAATTAAGCTCTCAAAAAAGACTAATAAAGCAAACGATATAGTCATGAGGATAAGTCCAATGATGATAAGCTTCTTCATCAAAGGCATCTTTTTACCAATTTTACTACCTGTAATATACGATGTTGTTGTCATACATAATAATGGAATTGCTAATATTGCTCCTTTAAGTACACCATCTGTATCATACGTTTTTTCTAATACATCAGATAAGTAAAAGAGAATCCCAAAAAGGGTGAATAAACAAGTTGCTCCAGCTAAATATGCTGTGAATAACCATCTACCTTCATGTTTAAACACTGAAAACAATCCTCGCACATACTTTTTAAGTGGGGGTGGTTCTTTCTTTTGCTTTTTCTCTTTAACAAAGAATATCGTGAGAAGTACGGAAATTAAGCAAAAAATTGGGAATGCAAAAAAGGCAGCATACCAAAATAATAACGCTAGAAGGGAACCGATAATTGGTGATATTACCTTCCCAAAGCCATTTGATGCCTCCACGAGTCCTAAAACTCGGCTTTGTTTTCCCCCTTTAAATAAATCTCCAGTAAGCGCCATTGCGATAGGTGCTGTTCCTGCGGCACCGATACCCTGCATAAGCCTACCAGCCATGATCCAAAAATAAGGACTAGAAAACCATGCGGCTGCAGCACCAGCGAGCAATCCTCCTGTACCGTAAAGAATCAATGCTGGTATAATAACCGCTTTTCTTGAAAAACGATCCGAGAAATAACCAAGTAATGGAATAGAGATCGCCGCTGCAACTGAAAATGTTGTGATTACAAGACTCACCTGAAATTGGCTGATATCTAGCTCTTTTTGCATTTGTGGTAATACAGGAATGAGCATCGAATTACCAAGTACCAGGATTAGTGGAATAGAACTAATCGCAACAATTGTCATTGCTGAATTTTTTTGATTTGACAAGTTTTTGCATCTCCTTCTTTTACGGTATGTAAAAGGCTGGATGAACTTCATCCGTTTCCCTCTTGTCATTGTCGTTAAAATCAATTATTGCTTTACTAGTTTTTCAATATCTCACGAAACCTATTCTGTAAGTAGTTTCCAAATGAACAGTGCCCAGAAAAGCCCAATCTATACACCCTTTACCTATTTTTGAATAACATATCAACTGTAAGATGATGGGTATTTGTAATGGAAATAGAACAGAAGCCTATGAAAAATTGGGCAAATGTAGTGAGGATTTTTTATCCTTACGCTGAACTAAGGAGGAGTTATTCCTATGGATTTTTTAGATGTTCCTTTACGAACACAGGGAGAACGTAGTTATGGACTTACCTCAATCGCTGATTTTGGTACTCCGTTAGGTCAATTAGAGGCTTATTTACAGGATTATCATACCTATATCGATATCGCGAAAATTGGGATTGGCTCCGCCTATGTGACCCCGAACCTACAAGAAAAAATCAACCTCTATAAAAAATACAATGTCATTCCTTATTGTGGCGGTACTCTTTTTGAAAAATGCTTTGTACAAGAGAAACTTGACGAATATGTACTAAGTTTACAAAAGTTAGGGATTGAATGGATTGAGGTCTCAAATGGAACAATTGACATCCCACTTCATAAGAGAATTTCATTAATCAAAAAACTAAAGCAGCATTTTAATGTAATTGCAGAGGTTGGGTCTAAAGATCAAGATAAAGAAATGCCTTTATCTGAGTGGGAACATGAGATTAATTTATTGCTGGCAACAGGTTGTAAGTATGTTATTACTGAGGGGAGAGACTCAGGGACAGCAGGTATTTACAATCGTTCGGGCAATGTGAACATGGATCTAATTAATCAAATTTCCCAAAATATTGACGTAAATAAGGTGATATTTGAAGCCCCAACACCTAAACACCAAATGTTTTTTATTAATCAGTTTGGAACAAATGTCAACCTCGGCAATGTGAAAATTAACGATGTACTGGTTTTAGAGGCACAAAGACTCGGACTACGAAGCGAAACATTTTTCCTGGGTGAAAAGACATGGAACTTACCTTAATCAGGCATCTTCCTACTGAATGGAATGAAAAGGGGGTTCTCCAGGGTAGCAAGGATATTCCTATTTTAGAACTTGCTGACGCAAACAAGAAGGCGATCGAAACCAATAAAAAATTGTTAAAACCAACATACTCATTGATTTTAACAAGTGAATTAACCCGCACTCAACAAACAGCAAAGTCCTATGGATATAACAGTTTTAAAATAGAGCCACTGTTAAATGAGCTTCATTTTGGAGAATTTGAAGGGAAAGAAAAGAAGCTTCTCATCGAAACGTATAAAGATGAGTGGTTTACACGTCCAGGTGAAATCATGCTTGGGGAAAAGATTTCGAACTTGGAAAAAAGGGTGCACACATTTTTATACAAATACAAGGATTTTGAGTCAATTTTAGTATTTGGTCATGGTTCTTGGATACGGGCATGTGTATCCTGTCTTACATTCGGAGCTATCAATAATATGAACCAGCTAGAGATTAAAAATAATCAGTTGCTAACGATCAACGTGAGAGAGGAGGAACACAAGATTGAGCGTCATCACATATGAAAATTGGAGTGAGAAAAGGGTAAAGGACGTTGTCAACAGCAACAAAGATTATTATGACATTTTAAAATGGGCATATCGAACATATGCAGCAGAAGACATCGTCTACGCATGTAGCTTTGGAGCAGAGGGTATAGTGCTCATTGATTTGATTGCTAAGGTCAATAAGGCTGCCAGAATTGTCTTTCTAGATACAGGACTTCACTTCAAAGAAACGTATGAACTCATTGATAAGATCAAAGAAAAGTATCCTACTCTAAATATTGAACTAAAAAAACCTGCCTTAAACCTAGAAGAGCAGGCAAAAAAGCACGGGGATGAGCTATGGAAAACCAATCCTAATTTATGTTGTCAGATTCGAAAAATTGAACCTCTACATGAAGTTTTAACATCTACCAAGGCTTGGATTTCGGGACTACGGAGAGAACAGGGGCCAACCCGCAAAAATACGGAATACCTAAACAAAGATGAAAAATTTAAGAACATTAAAATCTGTCCCCTTATTCATTGGACTTGGGACGATGTTTGGACATATATTAAGCTGAACAATCTCCCCTACAATGAGTTGCATGACAAAGATTATCCAAGTATTGGTTGTGCACCATGCACAAATCGAGTATTGAATGGAGATTTGCGTTCAGGAAGATGGGCCAATTCTGATAAAACAGAATGCGGTTTACATGTGAAATAACGAAATAGGTAATGGAGGTTTTTAAAGTGTCATTAAGTACGCCGCATGGCGGTTCGCTGGTAAATCGTTTCAATCCAACTTTAAATGTTGAAGACATTGATAAACAAATTGAACTGAGCAACATGGAGTTAAGTGATTTGGAATTAATAGCAGTTGGGGCATATAGTCCGCTTGAGGGGTTTATAGGTAAAGAAGACTATGAATCGATTCTACACTCAATGAGACTTTCAAACGGTTTACCGTGGTCAATTCCTATCACTTTGGCGGTTGATAAGGCAACGGCAAAGAAGGTCTCAATTGGAGAAAAGGTTCAATTAGTACAAAATGGTAAGGCTTATGGGGTCATAGAAGTGTCTGAAAAGTATGTACCAAATAAAGAAGCAGAAGCCTTTAATGTGTATCGTACGACGGAAGATGCACATCCGGGGGTTAAACGATTGTATGAAAGACCAAGTGTGTATATTGCGGGTCCGATTCAAATGATAAAGCGTCCAAAAAAGGAAAGGTTTGAAACCTTTTACTTGGACCCCATCGAAACAAGAGCGGTGTTTGAGCATCTTGGTTGGAAGAAAGTAGTCGGATTTCAAACAAGAAATCCAGTCCACCGAGCACACGAGTATATTCAAAAATCTGCATTAGAAGTTGTAGATGGATTATTTTTAAATCCATTAGTCGGAGAAACGAAATCGGACGATATTCCAAGTGATATTAGAATGGAAAGCTATATGGTTCTCCTAGAAAAATATTACCCGAAAAACAGAGTGTTCTTATCGGTATTTCCGGCTGCAATGCGTTATGCTGGGCCAAGAGAAGCGATTTTTCATGCTCTAGTAAGGAAGAATTATGGTTGTACTCACTTTATAGTCGGTCGGGATCATGCAGGAGTGGGAAATTATTACGGAACATATGATTCACAAACAATTTTTAGTCATTTTACAGAAGATGAACTAGGAATTTTGCCATTGTTTTTTGAGCATAGTTTTTTCTGTAGAAAATGTGGGAATATGGCGTCCGCAAAAACATGTCCTCATAGTAAAGAAGACCATGTCATATTATCGGGCACAAAGGTACGTGAAATGCTAAAAGCGGGTAAAAAACCACCAAAGGAATTTAGTAGACCAGAAGTAGTTGAAGTCCTCATTAGAGGAATGGCAGAACAATACACAAAGATATAAGGTGGGAAATATGGGCGAAGAACAATATATTATATGGCATCAATCAACAATTACGAAGAATGAGCGACAACAACAAAATCAACATAAAAGCTGTGTGATTTGGTTTACTGGACTATCAGGTTCAGGTAAATCCTCATTAGCAAATGCCCTTGACAAAGAGCTTTTCTCATTAAATGTACAAAGCTATGTCCTTGATGGTGACAATATTCGTCATGGATTAAATGCTGGCCTAGGATTTAGCAAACAGGACAGGAAAGAAAATATACGTAGGATAGGTGAGGTATCAAAGCTATTTGTTGATAGTGGGCAAATCGTTTCAACAGCATTCATTTCACCGTTTCGAGAGGATCGAGATCAGGTGAGAGCCTTGTTTCCTGACGGCGAATTTATCGAAGTATATGTGAAATGTCCAATTACTATTTGTGAAAATCGTGATCCAAAGGGTTTATATAAAAAAGCAAGGAATGGAGAGATATCCGAATTTACAGGAATAAGCTCTCCATACGAAGAACCCTATCGTCCAGAGTTGATTTTAGAGACAGATAAATTAACCATTTCACAATCAGTTGGAACAATTATTAACTATTTAAAAGAGAGGGAAATTCTGTTGAAGTAAGAAAGTACATTTGGCTTTCTTACTTTATTTTTTTCTCCACCCCAGTGATGGTGTATTGATAAACGAAGGTGCTCTAAGATGATAGATTACATCAATGATATTAGTTGATACTGTTTGGCAAATAATCGCATAAAAAACGATAGGGATATCGATTACTGATGCTGTTAATAAGAAAATGAAAAAGTTTAACCATAGCATGACTTTACCAGGAGACCAATCATTGTATTGAGCAATCATTAATGTTGGAATAACCATTCCGCCACTGGATGAACCACTTCGGATTAAAAGTCCGACTCCAACACCAAAAATCACTGCCCCACTTAATAGATCCAGCCAGAAGAACGGGGTTAAGAAGGATCCAAGAGTAGATACATAACTCACTGTCACTGAAGTAATCGTCACGGCAATCATCGTTTTTACCGTCCATGAAAACCCAAAGTATTTTAAAGCAAGAATTAAAAAGGAAAAATTGACTATCCAAAGGGATATGCCTAGAGGCAATTGAACCCAGTGATTCATTAGTATCGCAAGCCCCGCAGCACCACCGGAAGGAATATTATGAGGAAATAAAAATAAGGACATACCGAGCCCCTGTAAAAATGCGCCGATTACAATACATATGTAGGTAATAATAATTTTAGGCATTTGAATAAAAACCTTTCCAACCAGTATAATAGAACCTCATAACCGATAACCTCCCAAAACTCACTCTCCTTGTCCATTTTATGATGACAAGCTGTTTGATATGTTCGAAAATTGTTCACAGCTATTTTGTTGTAAGTTTGTCACATATTCTTTAAAATGAGATATTGAATGGAAAAATGACGAATGTAGGTGAAAACGTGAAAAGAATAAAATTTTTTGTTATGATTGCCCTTATTTTTATTTTAGCTGCTTGTGGAAATAGTGGTATCGCAAATCCGCTGAACTATGAGGTTTCCGATTTCTCCTATGTAGATCAGAATGGCGAGGATTTTAGCCTTAAAGATTTAGAAGGAAAAGTATGGATAGCGGATATGATCTTTACACAGTGTGACACGGTGTGTCCACCGATGACCGCACATATGGCTAAGCTTCAAGGAATGGTAAAAGAAGAGGATCTAGATGTTGAATTTGTTTCCTTTTCAGTTGACCCAGAAGTTGATACGCCTGAAATGCTGAAGGAATATGCAGAAAGCTATTCGGATGATTTATCAAACTGGCATTTATTAACTGGATATACAATGAATGAAATCACAGTATTTGCAAAAGACAGCTTTGCAGCCTTAGTTGCAAAACCAGAGGGTGAAGACCAGGTGGTGCATATGACTAAGTTCTATTTGGTAGACCAAAATGGAACAGTGTTAAAGGATTATGATGGAGTTTCAGATACTCCATATGAAGAAATTATCGCAGACATAAAGAAAGTACAATAGTTGATTGTAATAGGACTCCTGGCCGGAGTCCTTTTTGCTTACCTCTCAATCCTCTGCAGAATCAACGCCGTCAACAACGATGGTTTCTAGTTCTTTCCAGAACAACTCGTGACTAGTAAATGTCATACAGCCACTTGAGATTTGTTCTGGGAATTCTTGTTTTGAATTCTGTTGTTTTTCATGATCTTTTTCCATATCAAATACATCCTTTCAAATTTTATTGAATGTACATAGTTTTTTTAAAAGTTTCTACTTTTATCTTGCCTTACTTTTCCAAAATAATTTTCAATTAAAATAGAGAAAATGAAACTGTAAATGATTGTTAAGGGGATGCATCCATGCTCGCAAAAATGAAGCTGTGCGTGATTACTATTTGGACAATTCTTGATCCGATTTATTATGGACTTACAAGACTTACATATGTAGAGAATAAAGAGATTTTGCGGGTTAAAGTAACAAAATATAAAGGACGTTCCTGCATTCTTGCTGATGGAACCGAAATAAAGAAAAACGATTTGTTAATAAAAATTCATTTGCATAATGTAGTTTTACTTAGAGAGTTGATTTGCATTCAAGGAGAAACTTCGAAGGCTAGAATGATATACAAGCAAGTGAAGCAGGCGTTACCTGGGGTAGCCGAGTATTTACTTAACCATCCAAAAAGGGATGAGATAAAGGGACTTATTGGTATTACTGCACTAAACAAAGGCAGCAAACGACTTGGTTTTGAAACTGTAGCGATATCAAACAAAATCTATCTCTGGTTTAAATTAATTGTATTTCTTCCCATGTATTGTATGGCAGTTTCAAATATGTCAGCGCAAAGTATCCGTAGACAGCCGATGTATTTATTTATGTCTAAAGATACATTGTATAAACTTTATTCAGAAAGGTCTCAAACTTCATAAGTGGGATGAATATAGAAAAGACACTAGCTGAATAAAATTAGAACCTCGACGAATGCCACAGATTTTAAAAGGGAAATTTCGATCAATAAGATCAAAGACTAGAAACGCCGTGGCAGCGACTTTATGACCCACTTCATTTAGGTCTAAATCTGGCGCCTATATGACTTAGTAATTTGATTTGTAATTCTTAGGTATCCATTCATTACCACTGCTTTTTTCGAATTCTATTATCTATAATGGAAGGAGAAAAGGTGGTGTTTTTTTGTGAAAATTTTTATCGCTCTTATCGCTATCATAGTAGTTTTCTACTTTCTTAGAAAAGCTAATAAAAATACGTATAAAGTGATTGTTAACAAAATTTCTGTAAACCCAGAACCACAATATGTGAACTCAACACAAGTCAATGTTCTCCACCTATCAGACTTGCATCTTGAAAATCTATCGATTACTCCGGATGAATTATACCGACAAGTGAAACATGAAAAAATCGATCTAATAGCCATAACTGGTGATTTCTTGGATCGCCAACGCAGTATTCCAAAACTGGTTCCATATCTAGATATACTAAATAAGATTGCACCGAAACATGGTATTTATGCTGTGTTTGGGAATCACGATTATTTTTTACGAAAGAAAAACTTTGAAAAACTTAAACGGATGTTGGAGGAACATGGGGTGAGAACATTTCAAAATGAAAATGAGTCACTCATGATTCATGGACATCGTCTGAATTTAATTGGAATTGATGATTACAGCTCGAAACGAAGTAATCTACTAGAGTCTTATTCAGCCTTAAAAGCGGGCTATAATCTTGTATTAACCCACGATCCAAACCTTGTTTTGCAGATGAAGGGGTATCATTTTGATTATCTTTTATCAGGTCATTTTCATGGTGGACAAATTTGTTACCCGAAGCCTTATCATTTGGTGAAAATGGGGAAACTTGTTAGAATGAAGATGATAAAAGGATTCCATACACATGATGGAAAACCATTTTACATTAACGAGGGATTGGGCCAAACAGGACTAAATATTCGCGTTCGAAGCAATCCTGAAATTACCATTCACACGCTAACGCTGGGAGCAAAAGAAGCAGCGGAAAAACACGCAATATAAGCGAAGACGTCCAAATAGACGTCTTTTTTCATCATCTATTGAATGAATTGGCCAAACTTTTATGAAGATTGAAATTATTACACTGAATAGAAGATATTTCAACGAAACATGAATCCTTACAGGTTTTTTTACGTATGCTATAATACTAAACTTGTAGACAACAGTCTGGAAAGAAATGTGGTGAGCAAGTTGAATAATTCGTTATTAGCCATTATTATCACTAGTTTATTATTAAGTGGTTGTTCAGGTGGAATAGCTGCAACAGCAACAGGTACAGCCACCGGTGATCATGATACAGGTCTAACTCCAAAGAGTGAAATCCCAGACGATTTTATCCCAAGAGAACTTCGTATTGCATCAATTGGCGATTCATTAACTAAGGGTGTCGGCGATGAAACGAATCAGGGGGGCTATACTTCGCTGTTGGAGGAAAAGCTTCTTAATGAAAAAGATGTAAAATCAGTTACTCTGGAGAATTTTGGTGTGAAAGGTCATAAAACAACTGACCTTTTAAATCGACTGCAAAATGAGGAAGTTCAAGAAGGAATTGCGGATGCTGACATCATTATCATTACAATAGGTGGAAATGATATAATGAAAATTGTGAAAGAGAACCTCTTTGATTTATCATTATATGTGTTTGAGAAAGAACAGGCTAAATATGAGGTTCGTTTACAAAAAGTCCTCGAAAATATTAGAAGCCATAATAGTGAAGCCGAAATCGTACTGGTTGGGCTGTACAATCCGTTTGGTTGGTTTATTGACCTTTCTACGGAAATTAATACAATTGTAGACAATTGGAACGAAGGTAGTGAAAGAGTTCTTTCAACATTTGACTATACTAAATTTGTAGTCGTAGACGATGTTTTCAGTCAAACGAGTGATAATCTCTTATCAGAAGATGAGTTTCATCCGAACGCAAAAGGGTATAAAATAATAAGTGAAAGGATTTTTGAAGCAATCATAAATGAGTGATTACCTTCGTAAAGGGGGTCTTTGATGAATGTAAAAAATAAATGGAAGTTTCTTTTTCTCACACTGTTAGCTCTTAATCTCGTGTGTGTGCTTATCTTCCTCGGGTTGCTTTTTGCACCGAATAAAGAAGTGTCCCCGAAGGAAAAGGTCATTTCCACGAATCATGTAAATCTGTCAGTCGAAACGAATAAAGAGGACTTAACGAGAGTAATCAATAATTTTTTGAAAAAAGAGGCAAAAGATAACCCCCTAAATTATAAGGTTTTGTTAACGGAACGGGTGATGCTCCTTGGAACGATTACTGTTTTCGGGAAAGAAATAGATATGGTTATGACATTTAAGCCTGAGGTAATTGAAAATGGAGATTTACTATTACAACAGGAGGCCTTTACAGTTGGTCAAGTGAGTTTACCTGTTTCATTTGTACTTAGGTATATTAACGACTATTATAATCTTCCAGAGTGGGTTCAAATTGATTCAAAAAAACAAGATATCTATGTCTATTTGTCCGAAATGAAAATGAAAAGCGATATGAAGGTGTCAGTTGAAACCTTTAATCTAAGCAAGGACGAGTTACGGTTCAAGTTGCAAGTTCCAATAGACTAGTAAGCAAACCAATGATTGGTTTGCTTTTTTTATTGAAATATTTTAACCATAGAATTAGTACAATCCCAACCATCATATCTATTTAAGGAAAGGTGAAGAAGGGAGGGTGGGGGATGGCCGATCCAATTGTTACAAGGTCATTAGATGAGATACGTTTTTGGTCTAGGATAATGAAGGAGCACGCTTTGTTTTTGAGTTTGGGTTTTACGTATGAACAACAACAATTAATTAATGAAGCAAAGAATTTTATTACGGTGTTTGAGAGAATTGAGGAAAAGCTAGCTCGGTTTTCGGTTCATTCGGAATTAAGTCAAGTACAAGCGTTTAATAATGAAGTGTATCAAGCTGCTGCTTCTATATGGGCTTATAAAAGAAAGGTATTAGGGTTAACTTTACGTTGTGAGATTAGAACAAACAATTACCCTTTGTTAGTTGATCATATTAGCAGGGAAGCAGCCTATTTTGCTAATCGGTTAAAAGAACTTAATCAAGGAATTCTTGCGCCAAAACCAGAAGCTATTATTCAGGAAAATGTGTTTTTCCTTCGAATTATGGCTGATCATGCAAAATTTATCGGACATTTGTTAGACCCTTCGGAACGAAAGCTTGTTGACCAAGCTAGGGAGTTCAGCCATGATTTCGATCAATTGTTATTTCAAGCAATTGACTTAGATTCAATGCGACCACAGTCGGAAACAAAACCAATTTTAACTCAGTTTTTAGATCAAAATAGAGTATCAGTTGCCTCATTAAGAGATTTTAAGAAAACTGCGAGGGAGCTAATTGAGGCCTGTCGCATAAAAAGTAATATTCATCCTCTGTTAGCTGATCACACCTTTAGAGAAGCTGAAAGATTTTTAGAAATAATTGATTTATTTGAGTCGAGTTTACTAAAGAAATAAATAACGTTGTAACAGTAAGAGCAAATCGATGTTGATTTGCTCTTATTTTTACTTAATTAAAGGAATGGAGCATTTTTTTGTGGAAGAAGTATGGATATAATAATCGTAAGAGAGGTATTTTTATGGAAATGCAGTCGGAAAAATGGTTCAAAACTGTAGTTGAAAGTGCTGGTTATAAAATCACTGGGCCAATTGTAAAGGTTAAAGAGTCTGATTTTTGTTTGATTGTACGAATCCCAACGAATAATGGAGATCTTTATTTGAAAGAAAATGGGTTCGCCACCAAACATGAAGCAGCATTGTCTAAGTATTTAGATGGGACATTAAAAGGTAAGACTGCTCGTATAGTAGCATCAAATGAATCAGAGGGTTGGTTCCTTATGAAGGATCTAAAAGGGCAACCCCTTCGGAAGCTAAAGGAAAAAGTTCTTTGGCAGCGAGCAATACAAGAATATGCAGAATTACAGATTATCCAAACGAATAATGTGGAAAGCCTTCTTGCACTGGGTGTACCCGACCGAAGGATTCCAATACTAAAACAAGAAATTGAGCAGTATTTACTAGACATGTGTCGAACAGGACTCTCAGAGGAAGAAACGAAAAAAGTCATGTCTCTCCAACCTGAATTTTTCGAGATGTGTGATTATTTGGGGGCGATAGTACCTGCTTCAATAGAGCATGGGGACCTTCATTCAAATAATATAAGACTAGTTAATGAGAACATCGCGTTTTTTGACTGGGGCGATACATCTGTTTCCCATCCATTTTTTAGTACTCGTATCTTCTGGCATGCGCTTGATGCTTTGATCAAGGTAGAATCCGATTGGCTTAAAGTTGTTGAAGAATTTCGTCCATTCTATTTAGAGCCTTGGACAAAATTTGCACCTATGAAGGAATTAGACAGAGCGTTACGGATATCTGATGAATTGGCATGTGTACAGCGTGCACTCAGTTGGCATTTATATTTGACACCTTATAGCAAGAATAAAGTTGAATTTGCAGCTAGGCCAGCACAATGGTTACGGCTATTGATGGAGCATCGTACATTGGTTGGGAAGTGAACCGTATTAAGTATATATTATGGAATTCTATCGTGTAATTAATATCCTCCAGAAAGGTGAGCTGTTATATGATCTCTGAAATAACATCAAAAATGCGAATTAATAGGTCGGCAAATGAGGTGTTTGAAGCATTAGTAGATCCAGAAAAAATCGGAAACTATTGGTTTTCATCTGGGTCAAGCCGATTAGAAGAAGGAAAGAAAATTACATGGATTTATCAGGAATATAATGCCGAATTAACCATTAAAGTAGTAGAGGTAGAACAAGATAAAAGGATTGTGTACAAATGGGGGGAAGGTGAGCAGCAAACGACAGTAACTTTTTACTTGCGAAAAGAGCAAAATGGAAGCGTTGTGCTAGAGGTAACAGAATCAGGTTTTAACACCAAAGACCCTGAAATTGTGAATATTTTGTTAGGTCAAAAAGAGGGATGGATGTATATGCTTTCTTGTTTAAAGGGATATTTGGAAAATGGTATCTCTACGCTGAGGGGTTCTTTAATTCATTAGGATTTTAAATGTGTGTTATGCTAGTATAATGGTATACATATTTTATTGGGGGTAATAAGATGGCTCTTCCACACTTTGAGGAGAACTTAAAAAAGTATGCGAAGCTTTTAGTAGCTAACGGACTTAATGTGCAAAAAGGTGATTGGGTTAAGATGACAATCACGGTAGATCAGGCTCCACTTGCTCGCCTTGTGACAAAAGAGGCATACGCATTAGGGGCCGAGAAGGTTATTGTAAAATGGTCTGACGATGAAATTACAAAAGAACATTATCTGCACCAGCCTGAAGAAGTGTTAACTGATATTCCTGAATATGAAATTCAAGAATCAGATGATCATGTTCTTAACCACAAGGTGTGTCGACTTTCAATCGTTTCAAGTGACCCTGGCTTTTTAAGTGGGGTTGATTCTGCTAAAATTTCTGCCTATCAAAACAAAGCTGCAAAGGCTTTCAAAGTACAACGGGTTGCGACCCAAAACAATGATTTAAAATGGACAGTTGCAGCTGCTGCTGGAGCAGGGTGGGCGGCTAAAGTATTCCCAGACCTCTCAACAACTGAGGAGCAGGTTGATGCACTATGGGATCAAATTTTCAAAACATGCCGAGTGTATGAGGAAGACCCTGTTGCTGCATGGGATGAACATACAAAAATCTTAAATGAAAAAGCAGCTAAATTAAATGAAATCCAATTTGATGCATTACACTATCGGGCACCAGGTACTGATTTAAAACTAGGTTTACCAAAGAATCATATTTGGGAAAGTGCTAGAAGTTATAATCCGAAAGAAGAAGAATTTATCGCAAATATGCCAACTGAAGAGGTGTATACGGCACCAGATACACGTCGTATGGATGGTGTAGTTCGAAGCACGAAACCATTAAGCTATGCAGGCACATTAATTGAAGGCATTGAGGTTCATTTTAAAGATGGTAAAATTGTTGACATCTCAGCGGAAACGGGAGATGAAATTATGAAGAAGCTCGTATTTGATAATGAGGGTGGAACAGGTCTAGGAGAGGTAGCATTAGTACCAGACCCATCACCAATTTCTCAGTCAGGTATTACATTCTTTAATACATTATTTGATGAAAATGCGTCAAATCACCTTGCAATCGGTGCAGCGTACCCTACAAATCTACAGGGTGGCACGAAAATGAATGAAGAAGAACTAAAAGAAAATGGCCTAAACGTGTCAACTGTGCATGTCGATTTTATGATTGGTTCAAGTGATATGGATATAGACGGCATTAAACAAGATGGTACAGTCGTTCCAATTTTCAGAAAAGGTGATTGGACTATATAAAAATGAAACGAGGTCCAGGAGAAAGCGAATAAAGCATTTTCTCTTGGGCTTATTTTATTTGGCGTGAATTTATTGGTGTTTGCCGATTTCTTCTTCAACTAAGGCATCTAATCGCTCAATCATTTTCTTCGCTTTATCCTCATCAATCTCACGATAGTGGTGAAGGCCACCCTCTTCTTCATCAAGTTCGTCCGCAAGCTTTGTGATGGCTTGGATTGGCGTACGCTTGATGAAACCTTCTTCGATATAGGAGTCCGTGTGGAATAGTATCGCATAAGCAATTTCCTTGGCATACTTCGGATTTTCACCTAATCGAATCAATAATTTATGAGCTCGTTCTGCCCCTTTAATGGCATGAATATCATTTTCCTTGTACATGCTATAATCCCATTTACCATTCTTATACCAAGTATAATGTCCCATATCATGCAGTAAAGCTGCCTTTGTAGCAAGATCGACAGAAACATTTTGCTGCTTGGCCATTTTGAATGCGTGGTAAGCACAAGCAATAGCGTGAGCCTTCCCAGAACGAGACAAGTATTTTTGCGCGATTCTGTGATTATAAATTTCCGTTAACGTAACATATCTCAATTTTAAGGCCTCCCAAAAAAGATAAATTTTTTGAATCTTATCATGGTTGAAAGATATTAGCAAGAGAGAAACATCGAATTTTAAAGGAAATGAGTGGAAGAACAAAGCGAACGTGTTAAAATGGTTGTATTACTTGAGCGTGGTGATTTGTTTGTTTTTAAGAAGTGTAAAATTATTAGCAGAAAAAATACAAAATAAGCGGGAATATCCTTTTTCGATACCCAGTCTTAGAGGTTTCGAACAACTTGATTTCTATGAACCTGTTACGTTTTTTGTAGGGGAAAATGGGTCAGGAAAGTCCACTTTGCTAGAAGCAATTGCCCACCAGTGCGGGTTTAATAGCGGTGGAGGGGGAAGAAACAATTCCTACAATTTTGAAGAGGCGTCCCCAGCATTAAGCGAGTATATTCGACTCTCATGGATGCCAAAAATCAATCAGGGCTTCTTTTTACGGGCAGAAAGTTTTTTCCACTTTGCCTCGTATTTGGATCAATTGGCCGAGGAGGATCCTACTTTTAACTATGAGGGATATGGGGGAAGGTCGTTGCATGAACAATCCCATGGGGAGTCGTTTTTGTCGTTATTTTTAAATCGGTTTGGTGATCAAAGTATTTATCTTTTGGATGAACCTGAGGCGGCATTATCTCCAGCGCGGCAGCTTGCCTTTTTACGTGTGATACATGACCTAGCTAAAGGTGGAAATGCACAATTCATCATTGCAACCCATTCACCTATATTACTTGGATATCCGGGGGCTCAGATTTATAATTTTGATGCTTCACCGATTGAGCAGATCGATTATGAAGAAACTGAGCATTATCAGATTACAATGGGGTTTTTGAATCGGAGAGAACGGTATTTGGATGAGTTGTTTAGAGACGATGAGGAGGAATAGGTGAATGCAGCCTTGCATTGGTTTGTTTGTTCTTAAATAGATAATGCAAATATGGGTATTCGTACCTCGGGTTACAAAGCTTTCGGGGTTTGGGGGTAAGATTAGGTGGTAATCGTCCCCTGGGTTAAAATGATTTCGGAGACTGAGGGTATGATTAGGCGGTAATCGTACCCTGGGTTACAATGTTTTCGGGGACTGAGGGTATGATTAGGCTGTAATCCTACCCGGTTTAAAAGGTTTCCGAGACTGAAGGTATGTTTAAGCATTAATCATACTTTCGTCATCTAGATTGGTAGATTGTTAAAACAATAGTCTCAGCCTATTCTTTTATGAATTAAAAAGACTACCAAACTGGTAGTCTAAAACAAACTAATAACTGCTCCGCCAATTGCACCTGTCACCACTACAATCCAAGGTGGCAGTTTCCAATAGACAAGCATGCTGAACAAAATGGCTGCGAATGCAAAATCGATTGGTGCAAAAACAGTACTGGTCCAAATCGGGTGATAGAAAGCAGAAGTCAATATTCCAACCACTGCTGCGTTAACACCCATTAATGCTCCTCTAATTTTAGGGTTGCGGCGTACTGAATCCCAGAACGGTAGTGTTCCTAAGATGAGTAGAAAAGCTGGTAGAAAAATAGCCACCGTTGCAAGTAGTCCTCCTTGCCATCCATTGATCACAGCACCTAGATAGGCAGCAAATGTAAAGAGTGGTCCAGGAACAGCTTGTGCAGCACCATACCCAGCTAGAAATGCTTCTTCACTTAACCAACCTGTTGGGACAAATTCACGTTCTAAGAGCGGTAATACAACATGTCCGCCACCGAAAACTAGGGAACCTGAGCGGTAAAAGCTATCAAACATTGCAATCCATTCCAAGGAAGTAACTTCTCTTAGAATCGGTAAAAGAAGGAGCAAACCGAAAAACAATGTCAAACAGAAAACTGCGAATTTCCGAGAGATGGGGAACTGTAAATTGGTAGTCTCGTTATCTGTTTGATTTTTAAATAAAATAAATCCGAAAATGGCTGCAATGAGAATAACGCCTACCTGTGTAAAGGCCGTTTGCCATAGTAAAGTTCCAACTAATGCAAAGAGTGCAAGTGATTTTCTTTTTAAATCTGGGGTAAGTTTTTGTGCCATTCCAAGAATTGCATGTGCCACAACAGCTACGGCCACTAATTTTAATCCATGTATCCAGCCAACAGTTCCGATATTGAAACCTTGTAGGATTACCGCAAAAAGTATGAGTGCAATGACAGACGGAAGAGTGAATCCCAGGAATGATACGATTCCACCAAGTACTCCTGCACGCATAACACCAATCCCAATACCGACTTGGCTACTAGCGGGACCAGGTAAAAACTGACACAAAGCAACTAGGTCTGCATAGGTTTTTTCATCCATCCATTTTCGGCGACGGATATATTCTTCGTGAAAATAACCTAAGTGTGCAACAGGTCCCCCAAAAGATGTCAAACCGAGTCTTGTAGATACAAAAAGAATTTCGAGTAAATTTTTCATGATTTCCCCCTTCACCTAGTCCTTAATTTCTCTGAAGAGCTCATAAGCTTTGTTCCGAGCTTCGATAAGAACGGAATTTCCTTTATCTGTTGTGGTATAATACTTTCTAATTTTTCCTTCTACATTTTTTTCTTCTTTTTCTAATAGACCATCTGACTCCATGCTGTGGAGGATTGGATAAAGTGTTCCAGAACTTATCACATATCCATGCTCTCTTAGTTCTTCGAGCATCCATGCTCCAAAAATAGGGTGTTCTTTTGCATGGTGTAAAATATGAATCTGGATAAACCCTAGAAAAAGCTTTCTCACTATTTTATCTTCCACTATAGTAACCACCAATCATATTAATATAGAAAACCAATATCGGAAAACGATATCGAAATTATAGCATGCAAACAAAGATACCTAAAGTCTATAATGAAAATTTACAAAAACTTAACAATCTGAAACCTTTTTACTAGCCTATACGTATAAAAATAAACGAAAGGATGTGGGGGATATGAGTAAATATTCAATTGCGGAATTTATAAAAAACACGGAACAAGAAGATAAAGGGGAAGGGTTGTTTGAGTTAGAAACTCCCAGAATGCTTGAAGTAAATTTGAATGGCATGATTTGGGCAAAAGCGGGGTCGATGGTTGCTTATAATGGAAAAATTAAGTATGAACGAGAAGGAATCCTTGAACATGGACTTGGAAGTATGTTTAAGAAAGCGTTAACAGGCGAAGGGGCTTCGTTAATGAAAGCCAATGGGCAAGGGAAACTTTACTTGGCTGACGGCGGGAAAAAAATTATTATCCTGCAGCTTCAGAACGAATCAATATATGTAAATGGGAATGATCTTCTTGCCTTTGAACCATCCTTGAAGCATGAAATAAAGCTTATGAAGCGGGTAGCGGGTATGATGGCTGGTGGATTGTTCAATGTTCGCTGTGAGGGGAGTGGAATGCTTGCGATTACGACTCATTATGAGCCACTCACATTGCGGGTAACGCCAGGAAAACCAGTGATTACAGATCCGAATGCAACAGTTGCATGGTCTGGAAATCTTCGCCCTGAGTTCCAAACGGATATTTCGTTTAAAACATTTGTAGGTCGTGGAAGTGGTGAATCGATTCAAATGAGATTTGAGGGAGATGGCTTTGTCATTGTACAGCCGTATGAAGAGGTTTATATGCAGCAAGCGAATAGCTGATATTGGAAAAGAAGCATAAGGGATTATACTTACGCTTCTTTTTTTGCATTCATATTTTTATTATGGTCTCCATAGGACATCAACGAGTTCACGTTTGAAAAGGTTTGTGTCGATGTTACAACTTTCAGAGTCTAAACCGTATTGCCAGCCCCATGCAAGTGAACCTTCTGGAGCATTCGGATTATATTTTGGTGCTTTGGTTTCTGCTGTTATTCCGACACTAGGTGCAGCTGTCCAAATATAGTTCTGTTCAAGGATGGCGCCGTTGCTTTTTCCGGCCTCTTGATAGGCTTTAAACAAAGCTTGTTCTGGGTCAAATACGCCATAGATTCCAGATTTATACGAAGAGCCATCGATTGTTTCAAACCATCCTTTAATAAACTCTGAATCAACTGGGTAGGTTGGTTCAATATCTGCAAAAATAGCAACTCCTTCTGGGATACTGATATCACCAGCTAGTTTAATTGCTTCCTTTGCATGCGCGACCCCATTGTCATAACCTGTTGCCTCATTAAAATGATTATAGATTGGTAAGATAAAATCGCCTTCAGCATGGATAATCTCCACCTGCTCAGCTGTCAGTCCTACTGAGATTCCTTCGCGCTCGCCAAGATAACGACCAAATACAACTGGATCACCAAAATTCTCTTTTACACATGCATAAAAATCCTTTGTCGTTTCACTTGCTGAATCAATTCCCCAAACAAATTCTGGGAGTTCATCGCTAGGCTTTGCTTTATCATTGTTGTTTTGTTTTTCATTGTTCTGTTTTTCTTCTTCTTTTTGTTTATCTTCTTCATTTTGCTTATCTTTTTCACTTTGTTTTTCTGAATCTGTTTGCTTAGCAGGTTCATTATTATTTTCTTGATTTTGTTGTTCCTGGTTATTGGCTGGTGGTTCTTTCTTACCTGTATTGGAAGGAGGGGGAGTTGTCGGTGCTTCGGACGTTGGATTTGATGTTGCGGGTTTTGTGTTGTCTTCGGTTATATAGAAAAACACCGCACAGCTTAATAGGAATCCGATAATTACGGATAGTAGGATATTAAAAATTTTCTCTGTCATGTTATCACCTCACCTTAGATACCCTTTATATATATGTAAGGTGACAGTGTGCGGTGTGGGCTTGGAATTCTGAAGTTTAAACCGAGATTTCCGATACGGAATTTTTATACGTAGCACGGTGAAGTTGCATCATATACCTCAGACATAGAAAAACTTCAACCACTATTAGCGTTAAAATGAGCCAAATACCAAAAGAAAGGACAAAATGCCGGATATGCAAAATAATGGCGATATCTGTTTGAAGACGGAATGTAAATGTATCAAACATGGCAAAGGTAAAAATCCGACTCCACTGGGTGACATCGTAAGTAAAAATTCCTTTTTTAATTCCAAAATCCTTAAGTCTTAAATAAAGTCGGATGATCTCAATTGTCTCAACAATTAAATAAAGAGCAAAGACGATAATCCAGACCGTGACGATGATAGTAGGATCAACATTTCCGGATATAATGCAGGCAATTCCAGATATGGACAAGGCCCCGTGGAGAATACAGTTTGTGTTATTCCAGTCATCCTTGATGGACCAGTATTTTCGAATGTATCTTTTACCGATAAAATATATCCCAACACAATAAAAAAGGAAACCAATCATTAGCAAGGTTGTGTTCAAGTAGGTTGGTACATCAGGATATATGGTGTTTATTAAAAGGATTAATGATTGTGTACTAACTGTGGTTAGTAGTAGAATACCGTGAACCTTATGATAGGAATTGGTTTTGTGGATTTCGAAAAAGGCTACTATCGAGATAATTATATAAAATAGCCAGAAACCAAAATTCACAAGTGAGACGAGCATCGCTGGAATAAACCAATCGTTATAAATGTAAAGTAAAATCCCGCAAATGGAGGAAGCGGCTACCCAGGTTCCAATCCCAAATCGATTGATGGGATTTTTGATATGGAGTTCAATAAATTTTCCATTCCATATGGTCAATCCTAAAGAAAAAAGAAATGACAGCCATAGTGTAATGTTGATCATCACAATAATTTCACTATAAACATTAAAGCCTGTCGTGAAATAGTTGGATAAAACCCCTCGAGTCATAATTCCAATCGCCATTACAACGGCTAATGTTGAAGTTTTAACGAAAATATTTGTGTACTTAATATAGATAATTCCAATTAAAATGAGCAGTACCCATAACAAAAACAATATGATCACCTTTTAAATCTAATTAATTACTAATCTATTTTATCATGTTATGCCTGAATGTGAAAAATCCGTTCAACGGATGAACGGATTTATGTATGTTATTAGATTCCAGTTTTAATGCCAAAGCCGACAAGGATTAAACCGGTTGATTTTTGGAATGCTTTGTTGAATTTCGGATTGTTGAACCACTTTTTTGCGTAATCAAGAATTGATACGAGGAGTAAAAACCAGACAATGGCAAGGATGGACATAATAAGGCCCATTATAATTAATTGTTGATTTATGTTCTCCTTCAAATCAATAAACTGGGGCATGATTGTGATATATACGAGAACGGTCTTTGGATTAAGTATGTTACTAAGTAACCCTTGCAAAAATGATTCTTTATGATGCTTTTTTGTAGGTGTAACCTGATTCTTTGCTTGTTCTTGAAGTTCATTCAATGACAAGGAGCTTTTTGTGAAGAAGCTTTTGATTCCTAAATAGATTAAGAAGGCAGCACCTGCATATTTAATAAAACTAAACAGAAACACGGACTTTGCAATTACAACGGATAACCCAAGAACGGCAATAAGTGTCCAAAAAGCGAGTCCCATCGACGTTCCAAGTAAAGTGTAGCGACCAGCTTTCGGACCGTATGTAAGTGTGTTTTTGATGATTAACATCGTGTCCACTCCAGGAATTATAACCATCATAGCTGCAATTGGTAAATAGGCAATTAGGTTATCCATTTTCTGTAGACCTCCATATTTGTTTTAGTGACTACTACAGTAACTACTTAAAGTTATTGTAGCAGAAATGATTGGAATGCATCAATACTTTTTGTTAGTATATTAGTTACAAAGGTAGCGACTAATTTGGAGGAAGTAAATGGATAATATTTTTGATACCTTAAAAAATTTACATTTTACGGAGTATGAGGCGAAGGCATATTTAAGCTTATTGGAAGAATCTCCATTAACAGGCTATGCGGTTGCAAAAAATTCTGGTGTACCTCGTTCGAAAATTTATGAGGTATTGGACAATTTGGTCATGCGTGGCGATATATTGGTCAGTCCAGGTAATACACCACAATATACGCCGGTTCCTGCCAAAGAACTGATCCGTAACCGTCGTACGAAGGCAGAGGAAAATTTTGATAAGGCAGAGAAGTTTTTTGAGAACTTTGAGCGTTCGGTTCATGATCGTGAAAATATTTGGAATATCACAGGAGATACAGAAATTCTTGATAAAGTACGGACATGTATTGAAGCAGCTAACAAACGAATTTTGTTAGAAGTATGGAAAGAGGAGTATGAGGTATTAGCAGATGATTTAAGAGCGGCTGCTAAAAAAGGTGTCAATGTTACGATTATAGCGTACGGAGAGGTTGAATCAGACTTTGCCAATGTGTATTTACATGATATGAGCCTGGATATTACGGAAGAATATGGCGGTAGATGGCTCGTATACAGTGGTGATGATTCAGAGGTCGTAGCTGGAATCGTGTCTTTAGGTAAAGATAGTCGCGCAGCTTGGACGATGCATGTTGGACTAGTCATGCCAATAACAGAGGTTATCATTCATGATTTATATTTGATGGAACTGTTAAACAAGCACCGTGATATCTTAGAAGAAAGCTTCGGCAAAAACCTAATTAGCCTCCGTCACAAATTTTCAATCCACCCGGATTTCAAAAAACATTATGTGAAGTAAAATGGGTATGGAGCGTTGGTCTTGAATCAGCGCTTTTTTTGTGTAAAAAGAATGTGTTTATCGTATGGCAGGTATTATGGACAAAACGGGAAAATGTTAAAGCGAAAATGCCTGATAAGGTAGGGTTTGGATGCAACTGGAAGAGTCCGTGGTATAAAGATGAAATATGGTATGGGTTTTGTATTAAAATGGAAGATGTCATAGCATAAGGTTTAGATATGGAGTGGGTTTTGTATAAACTTGGAAAAAGCAATAGCTTAAGAATGAAATATGGTGTGGTTTTTGTATAAATTTGGAAGAGCTCATTTCATAAGGTTTAGATATGGTATGGGTTTTGTATGAAAATGGAAGATGCCATAGCATAAGGATGAAATATGGTATGGCTTTTGTATAAAACTGGAAAAGGTCATGCATAAGAATGAAATATGATATGGGTTATGTATGAATCTGGAAAAAGTCACTGCATAGAGAAGAAATATGATGTGACTTTTGTATATATTTAGAAGATGTCATAGCATAAGGACCAAATAGGGATTTGTTTTGGATAAAATAGGAAGAGATCAAGGGGGATCTTCCTTTGGGGACCAAAATCAGCCCCCGCGGTTAGCTAATTACTCATCTTTTTTATCCCTTACTGAGGAGATTCCGTGAATGGTGTTTTTGATGAGGTCTTCAGAGATCATGGTTGCACCTGTGACAAGGATAGCCTGCACAACGGATTGAATAATGAAGCCATAGTAAAGAAGGCAGGCGATGGTGGCGAATCCTAATTGAATCCATCTGTGTGTCCACCGTAGTATGAAAGGAGTATCTTTAAGGATGAGCCCAATGAAATACAGTACAGGTATTAAAATAAACGCATCTTGCCGAATATAAAATTTAAAATTTAGATCCATTTTTTCACCTTCAACATATCAAATCCTTTTAGGATAAATTATTCCAAATAGAAGGTATTGGTTAGTGTGAAAAGGATATTTAAAAATTATAGAGAATTATTTGACTATAACCCTATCAATATAGTATTACTAAATAGAAGGATGATCGAAAGCGATTACTAAATTATAATTACAGACATCCTGTCCTTCTCATATTCAGAATGATTTATTTTCAATGCAAGTAAATATGTTTTGAAATTGGAGGAAGTAAATATGTCGAATATTCCATCTATCCTAAACTCCTTAAGGTTACCTGTTATCGGTTCACCAATGTTTATCATTAGTAATCCAAAGCTTGTGATTGAACAGTGTAAGGCAGGGATTGTAGGGTCGATGCCTGCACTTAACGCTAGACCCGCCTCACAACTCGATGAATGGTTGGCTGAGATAACAGAGACGCTGGCTGATTACAATGCGAAAAACCCTGACCGCCCAGCAGCTCCATTTGCTATTAATCAAATCGTACATAGGTCAAACGATCGGCTTGAACATGACATGGAGCTATGTGTGAAATACAGGGTACCTATTATTATCACCTCACTAGGGGCTCGTGAAGAGGTGAATGTAGCAGCTCATAGCTATGGAGGAATCGTTTTACATGACATCATTAATAATAAATTTGCACATAAGGCAATTGATAAAGGGGCGGATGGCCTAATTGCCGTGGCTTCAGGTGCAGGAGGTCATGCAGGAAGCAAGAGTCCATTTGCGTTAGTTCAGGAAATCCGTGAGTGGTTTGATGGTCCCTTAGCTTTAGCAGGGTCCATTGCATCCGGGAAGTCGATATTAGCAGCTCAAGCTATGGGAGCAGATTTTGCCTATATTGGTTCACCATTTATTGCAACACATGAGGCACGAGCAGCAGAAGACTATAAGCAAGCTATCGTTGATTGCAATTCGGATGACGTTGTGTATAGTAATTTATTTACGGGAGTTCATGGAAACTATCTTGCGCCATCCATTCGTGCAGCAGGCTTAGATCCTGAAAATCTTCCTGAAAGCGACCCATCAACTATGAATTTTGGTGGTGATGGGAAATCAAAAGCTTGGAAAGATATTTGGGGAAGTGGTCAAGGCATTGGAGTGATTAATGAAGTAACAAGTGCAGGAAACTATATTGAAAAACTCCATCAGGAATATATTGAGGCAAGGGAAAACTTATTGAAGACAAGTCAAATCTTTGCCTAGTGAGATAAATGAATTCGTGTGCTTATTCCTAAGTTGATTTTTTTATCGGAGTAAGCACTTTTTTTCATGTTTGTTGGAGGGGAGGAGGAATTACAGTGGACATAGCTCAGCATAACAGAAATGCTTGGGATAAGAAGGTAGAAGAGGGGGCTAGATATACTCGATCGGTGAGTAGTGATGTAATCGAAAAGAGTAAAACTGGTGAGTGGGAAATCATTGTTACAACTGAAAGATCTGTCCCAAGGCACTGGTTTCCGAAATCATTAGATGGATTGAAAATACTCTGCTTAGCGTCTGGTGGGGGACAACAAGGGCCAATCTTAGCTGCGGCTGGGGCAGACGTGACTGTTTTTGATCTATCAAAAAAACAATTAGAGCAAGATGCAAAGGTAGCAGAACGTGAAGGATTAACGTTAAAAACAGTACAAGGTGACATGTCTGACCTTAGTGAATTTGAAGATGAGTACTTTGATCTGATTGTTCATCCTGTTTCTAATTTATTTGTTAAAGATGTGCGTCCCGTCTGGAATGAAGCATCTAGAGTATTAAAAACCAATGGTATTTTGATTGCTGGGTTTACAAATCCCTTACTCTGGATTTTTGATGAAAATCAAGAAAATAATGGGATTCTAGATGTAAAACATCCTATACCATCTTCGACCCTGGATTATTTACCAGAGGATGAAGTGCAAGATTATATCAATTCACATCAAACAATCGAATTCGCCCATACGCTGGAAGATCAAATCCAGGGACAAATTGATGCAGGGTTTGTAATATCAGGTTTTTTTGAAGATGATTTTGGAGGAAAAAGAATAGTAGATAAATATATTAAAACATTTGTTGCTACCCGAGCTATAAAGATGAAATAAACGCTCAGGGACTTCTGAGCGTTTGTTTATACGAACTATTTTATTTCTTAGCTAGTACCCCTCGTTTCACTACATGTTTTCGTTGGTCCCCATTCAAATAGGCAGTGGCGAGTGCAACTAAGAGCAATATTCCTGTTACCGTGAAAAGCATTTGTGTAGGAAATAGTCCACCTAATACTCCTCCGATAAGTGGGCCAATCATACCTCCAATTTGATTTGCAGTTTGACTTAGGCTGAAAGCTCTTCCGCGGAAATCTTCTGGCGTAATCTTGACGATGAGCCCATTTAAAGCAGGGAAGATTGCGCAGAAGAATACTCCATAGGTAAAACGAATAATTGAGAAGCCCCAGATTTGGGTAAAGACAATCTGCGCTAATGTACCGATTCCAGCCCCCAACAGCCCAATGAATAAAATCCTATGGAAACCCACTTTATCCGCCCATTTTCCCCATACAGGTGCAAACAATGCACTCGCAAGACCTGGTAATGCTATTACAAAACCTGTCAGTAATGTTGTATAGCTTGTGTGGCTTGCAATATCAGCGATGTATAGTGGTAGAATTGGGTCAATAATCATGGTAGAGCAACTGACCATTAAAGTCAGAATTAAAACAAGGAAGAATGGGCGATTGTCGATTGCGATTTTAAAATCTTTTATAACCGAACCTTTTTCCTTGTTCGCTTTGAAGTTTTCTTCTTTTACGAAAAAGATAATTAAAATCGTCGCCAATAAGACAACAACTCCTGCGCTTGCAAAGGCCCAGCGATTACCCCATAGTTCAGCTAACCCCCCACCTAACAGTGGTCCAATAATCATCCCGGTTGCAGCTGCAGATGAAATCATGGAGAGCGCATACCCAACATTTTTCGTTGGTGTATTTGTACCGACAAGGGCAATTGAGCCTGGAATAAACCCACTTAGTAAACCTTGCATGATACGTAAACCTAAGATTTGATAAGGATTTGTAACAAATGCCATTAATGTATAAACAAGAAAAAGGGCAAAGCCAGCCCTTACAATCATTGGTTTACGTCCGTACTTGTCTGCAACTCTTCCCCAAAACGGTGTCGCAAATGCACCCGCAAAAAATGCGGCCCCATAGATTAGCCCTGACCATAATTCTGTGTGGTCGTGTACCCCGATTTCTAACAAAAAGATTGGTAAAAACGGGATAACCATCGAAAATCCTGAAGCGGTAAAAAAGACACCAATCCAAAGAACCCATAAATTTCGTTGCCAATTCGGCATGATTTTTTCCATCTCCTAAAAAAGATACTTGTTTTTTTAATAGATTTATAGTACCACAATTGTAGATTATTTTCATTAACGAAACTTTCGGTTTATGAAATATTTTCGAAGCTAAAAAAAATACTCAAAGTCCCTGAGTATTTTTTAGTGAGGAAAATAAATTTGTAGGATGTGTGTTCCGTTTGTTAATTGAAAAAAATCACGAAAATCCGGGAGAATCTCAATTGTTTGATAGTTTATTAATGAAATCGTTTGTTTCACTTCGTTTTCTTTTATGAAAAGCAGTGTATTACCCTCGACACATAAGCTTGAAAAAAAGAATCCATTACGTTCGATTAATTGTCCATCCTCATACCAATTTATAACGACCTGCTGATTGGCGTATTCCATAAGCATATTTAGAACTTCTTTATTTTTTCCAGACGCGAAAAACATAGCCACCACACCCACATTGGTCAATAAATTGATAGGACACACTTGATTCGTACTTGAGATTTATAGCTTCTGCAAGATAGTGAGAGGGGTTACCGAAATTTGCAGGTGTGACAAGATTGACATAGCAGCCACGTTCAGTCTCCTCAATCGCATTTAACCCTTCTTCAATTACTAAAGAAATATTGTGCTCGTAGTCCCCATGCTCTAAATCAATCGACCAATCCTTCGTCATTTTCATCACCTCAACCATATTATAATGCTTGAGAATAAACCTGAAGATGATATGAATCACAGCTCAAAACGTCTAATAAGGTTTGTTTCATTTTTATTAAGATTTTTCAGTATAATTACAAACTGGCCATTAATATTAAAAAGACATTTACAAATCAAAGACAATTGCATAAACACCCTCCTTGCGATGCTATAATACGATAACAATAGTTTGGAGGTTTTATGATGGCACATAAGCGAGAGTATTATTTTGATAACGCAAAGTTCATCTTAATATTCCTTGTTGTCTTTGGGCATTTTATTCAGCCTTTTATTGATGATCATAAAATCATCATGACAATTTACCACTTCGTATATTCGTTTCATATGCCTGCTTTTATATTAGTTTCAGGGTATTTTGCAAAGGGATTTAGGAAGGAAGGATATATTAAAAAGACGGCAAAAAAACTGTTGATTCCCTATTTAATTTTTCAGCTTATCTACACGATTTATTATTACTACCTATATAATGGTGAATCACTTTTATTTGAGCCATTTAATCCACAGTGGTCACTCTGGTTTTTAATTAGTTTATTTTGCTGGAATGTGATGCTGTATGCGTACACGAAACTTCCGATGAAATGGTCGTTGACTATCGCAGTTTTAGTGGGGATAGGTGTAGGATATATTCCCTTTGTGGAAAATTACCTAAGTTTATCTCGGACATTTGTCTTTTTTCCATTATTTTTGTTAGGTTTTTATTGTAAAAGAGAACATTTTTCAGCCTTGAAACGCCCGGCAGTGCAGGTGGGATCAGGAATTTTGCTTTTAGCTATTTTTATCGGCTATTATTTCGTTCCAGAGTTCAACACCGGTTGGTTGCTTGGCTCTAAGTCGTACGAAACGTTATCTCATGTGAATCTTGGCGGACTCATTCGATTAGCAGTCTACTTGGTATCAGTTGTTATGACGTTTGCCTTTTTCTCACTTTTACCGAAAAAACAGTTTTTCTTCACAAGCTGGGGCACACATACATTATATGTTTATTTACTGCACGGTTTTGTCATTAAATATTTCAGAAGTAGCGAATGGCTTGACGTCATTAACGATACCGGAAATATTATCATATTAGTAATTGCTTCACTTGTCTTAACGTTGTTATTATCAACGAAAACAATTAGAGCGATTACTCAACCGTTAATTGAACTTCGAATCTCCATCATCAAGAGGTTCTTTAATTTCAAACAAGAAGGCTACTAATAAAAGGGACGTTTCTCTTGGTCCGGTCAGTACCGTAAAACCAGGAGAAACGTCCCTTTGTGTTTTTACCCTTTGTAATTTTGAGCTCTTTTAATGAAGGATTGTTCATCTTCAATCAGGCCACATACACCGCACTGTACTTTGATTTCTGGTCCACGGTATGGAACATGGAAGGGATCAAGGTTTTCAGTGTATTCCTCCATAACTTCACCACTTTGCGGATCCATTTTTACGGATTTAGGCACTTGTTCAATAATATTAAATCTAGAGCGGTTGGTTTTACAATTAGGACATAAATAAGGACTACTCATTCTTACACCTCCTATTTTTTACTTTTTCCAATTAAGGAAATACTATGAGCGTATTTTTTTGAACAGACAGCAGAAATGATATAATGAAATAAAGTAAAAGGAGAAAGGAAGAGGGTATATGGAAAATACACATGAGAAAGTAGAAAAAGCAACCTTCGCTGGTGGCTGCTTCTGGTGTATGGTTAAGCCGTTTGATACACAGCCAGGAATTATTGAAGTTGTGTCTGGTTATACAGGTGGAACGAAAGAAAACCCTACGTATGAAGAGGTTTGTTCGGATACAACAGGACATTATGAGGCCGTTCAAATTACATTTAATCCAGATATTTTTCCTTATGAGAAAATAATTGAACTCTTTTGGCAACAAATTGATCCAACAGATGCAGGTGGCCAATTTTTCGATCGTGGTGATTCCTACCGCACAGCAATTTTTTACCATACGGACGAACAGAAAAAGATTGCTGAAGAATCAAAACAAAAACTAGCTGAAAGTGGAATCTTCACAAAACCAATCGTAACACCAATCCTTCCTGCAAAGGAATTCTATAGAGCAGAAGAATATCATCAGGATTATTATAAAAAGAAGCCTGAACACTATAATCGATATCGCAAGGGTTCAGGCAGAGACAAATTTATTAGAAAACATTGGTACGCGAAGGAATACGAAGAGGCTAAGAAAAGTCTGACAGAGATGCAGTTCCATGTCACACAAGAACAAGGGACAGAACCTCCGTTCCGAAATGAATACTGGGATAACACAAAAGAAGGCATTTATGTTGATATTGTTTCAGGTAAGCCATTGTTCAGTTCGTTGGATCAATATGATGCTGGCTGCGGCTGGCCAAGCTTTACAAAGGCGATTGATGCGAAAGAAATTGTTGAGGAGCTAGATACTTCTCATGGAATGATCCGTACTGAGGTAAGAAGCAATACAGCTGATTCCCATCTTGGCCATTTATTCTATGACGGACCAGGACCAACTCGTATGCGTTATTGTATAAATTCCGCAGCACTTCGTTTCATTCCAAAGGAAGATCTTGTAAAAGAAGGCTATGGGGAGTACGTGAAACTCTTTAACTAAATCGAGAGAATGCATGTCTATACAGCATGTATGAGAAAATGACTATTTTTATATTTGTTGGTTGACTCTGGTAATCTGCGATGATATGATGAAATAGACCATTTTGTTGCGTTATATAAGTTTAAAGAAAGAAAGAACGATAATTTCATTTTAGAATCAGGCTATTCTTCTGAAGTTATATGTGAATTTGTTTTAGATTTATGTAAGTGTACAATGGTTAATTTTTCAATGCACAAATGGTTTGTGTGTTCATTTTAGGAGGCATATTTCATGCAAAATGGTAAAGTAAAATGGTTTAACAGCGAAAAAGGATTCGGATTCATCGAAGTACAAGGTGGAGACGATGTTTTCGTACACTTCTCAGCAATCCAAGGCGAAGGTTTCAAAACTTTAGAAGAAGGTCAAGAAGTTTCTTTCGAAATCGTTGAAGGTAACCGTGGACCTCAAGCGTCTAACGTAGTTAAATTATAATTTAACCCATAAATAAAAACAGTCCTACTGAAGTAGGGCTGTTTTTTTGTGGTGATTTTCGAAGTAGTGGGTCAGAGGGACAGGTCCGTTGTCCCAGATGGGTTTGTGGTTTGATTAAGGACTTAGAGAGTGCCACAAAATGGGTTTAGCGATACAAGCTAGTGTGCTAGAAAAGTATTTAGTAAATATGATAGTGTCTTCCGTACCGTCCCAAAAGGTGAAGCAGACTTCTGATGGCAAATTACTTGTTACAAAATAGTAAGCAATCGCCTGAAGGTACGAATAACGGCTAATCTTACGAACCCTAGTGTACTAATTAAGATAATTCTTGTTTAACCAACTTGATAAAGTTCTTAGCAGGGGTTGAGACATAGTGATGCTCAAGCCAAATCACACCTAGTGAGGAATGCATTGTTGTATCTTTAATCGGAGCAGAGTATAGATCTCCATCCCCATATACATCAAACACCGATTTTGGCACAATCGTTGCTCCCATGCCTCCTTTAACCATTTCCATCAATACATGCATATCTGAGCACTCCGCAATACTTGTAAATTGAAGCTTTTGTTTAGAAAATGCTTCGTGAATGATATTATAGCTTCCCAAACCTTCAGTACTTGGAATAATGAGTGGCAATTGTGAGATTGATTGCAGCGAAACTATGTCCGTTTTCTGCTTACTCACAAAAACAAAGGGCTCACTAAGAAGGTGTTCATATATGAAACCACGATGTTCAAGCGGTAGTCTTACAAATGCCATTTCAATCGCGCGTGATTTGACCATTTCTGCCAGATAAAAAGAATCATTTTGAACAACTTTAATCGAAACGAGTGGGTATTTTTGGTGGAAGGCACGAAGCATGTCCGAAAATCCAGAGACAGATAACGTGTTTAAACCCACCGCGAGTACACCTTTTGTACCTTCTTCTGTTTCTTGAATTTCATTTTTTATTTCCTCAATACTGTTCACGAGATGCAATGCACGTTGATAGAGAACCTCACCTTTATCCGTTAATTCCATACTTTTGCCAATACGTTCAAATAATTTGACTCCAAGCTCTTCTTCCATCTGCTTTAGTAGCATGCTAAGAGGCGGTTGAGACATATGAAGTCGATTGGCGGCTGCTGTAATATTTTTTTCTTCAGCGATTGCAATAAAATAACGTAACTGCTTAATATCCATCAAATTTCTCCTTCTATATAAAAAATATATAGTTTCTATATATATTATATATTTTCCGAATAGTAGAAGTCTATGTTATGATGAATATCGTTTTTAGTGGACGTGAGAAAGGTGATAAACATGGAACGTTTTTTTAAATTGCAACAACATGGTACGACAATTGGAAAGGAATTTTCTGCAGGATTTATTTCATATATAACCGTTGTCTACATTATTATTGTCAATGCAACAATCCTCGCTGTAGCGGGAATTCCTATGGAAGCGGGTATCATTGCTACTATTTTAACTAGTTTCATAGGATGTGTAGTGATTGGGTTATGGGGGAATACACCGATTCTCCTCATTCCTGGAATGGGATTAAATGCGATGTTTACCTATACAATTGTACAATCCGGAGGATTTACATGGCAGGAAGCATTAGCTATGGTTTTTGTAGCGGGACTCATTTTCGTTGTTATTGCTTTTACACCATTAGCGAAAGTGATTACTTCCTCAATTCCAGCCTCTTTAAAAGAAGCGATTACGATTGGGATTGGAATTCTGTTGATATTAATTGGGTTTGACAACGCAGGGATAATTACTAGTTCAGAACACACTCTGCTTGCTATCGGTGATTTAAGTAGCCCGACAGTGATAATTACTTTTATTGGTTTAATTATTACGGTTTTATTATTTATTAAAAATGTACCCGGTAATCTATTGTTAAGTATTTTGATTACATCGGTATTAGCGATAATGTTTGGGGGATCAAACGTAGAGGGAATCTCCTTATCTACACCAGATTTCAGTGAATACTTTGGTGTGTTTGGTCAATTATCTTGGGCACAAGCAGGGAATATTATTTTTTGGCTAACTTCAATTTCACTTGCAATGGTGCTAGTATTTGAAAATATTGGTTTAATACATGGACATACGAACATGTTAAAACGTCCTGAGAGTAGTAAAAAATCCCTTCAGGCTACAGCCGTTTCTGTTTTATCTTCTGGAGTTTTTGGAACGAGCCCAACTGTTGCTTCAGTGGAGTCAGCTGCTGGAATTACGGCTGGAGGAAGAACTGGACTAACAAGTATTGTAACAGGGGTTATGTTTTTAGTTTCTATTTTATTTATACCAGTGATAAAAGTGGTTCCCGCAAGCGCGGTTTCACCAATTCTAATCTTAATTGGGGTTCTGATGTTGCAAAACATTGTGAACATTTCAATGGATGATTTCACTGAGAGTTTCCCGGCGCTTTTAATTATCGTGTTAATTCCATTAACGTATAGTATTGCGGACGGCATGGCAATCGGCTTTATTATGTACCCTGTCATGAAACTTTTGATGGGCAAAGGAAAAGAAATCCATCCGGCACTATATATGATTGCGATATTGTTTATTAGTAATTTTGTCATTCAATATGTGTACTAAAAAATAGCAGTCCTTTATGGGCTGCTATTTTTGTTTAGAACATTCCATTTTCATTAGGAAAGTTTTCAGGTAGGGATTGTCCAATATCCCACAATTCAACAACCTTATTATTTTCGAAACGAAAGATATGTACAACTGCTGCACCACGATCGTCAGGATTTTGTCTGATGTGGGAGTATACAACAACCTTGTCACCTTCTTCTATGGCAAGTTTCACATCGAAAATCTTATGGGGATTCTTGACAGCATTTTCTTCCATAGCGAGCATAAGACTTTTTGCATCTCCACGAAAATGAGGATTATGGTGACAAAAATCAGTGTCGATGTATCGTTCGTATGCTTCTCTTACATTCCCTGACACAACGAGATTTAGAAAAGATAATGCTTTATCTTTAAGTGAGGAAGGGGGTGTGCTTCTTAGATCCGGATTCATTTTAATCATCCTTTTTAAAAAATTATATCTATTAAAATAAATGGGTGTCAATTATGGGAATTATTATTCACAGGTTGTATGATAAACTTTAAAAAGTTACAGAAGAAGAGGTCTTATGAGCATGCGATATGAAGAAAAGGAAAATTTATATTTTCATATAGACTTGAGTCATCTGAAAATCAAACTGTTATTACATTGCATGGCGAAATCAAGGGGTTAATAGGTTTTGGCAAAGTTTTTGGTAAGGTAATGGCAGGTGAATTTATAAAAGCCAGTGCTAAAGATTTAGATGCATTAAAAAGCTATTTAGAGAGATAAGTATATGGTGTTATAAAATAAGTTGAATAACATTTTTTACTTTTTCCGATAATGAAGAAGGTGTAACAGCAACATAGGTAGAATTACATAATATAGAAAAATTTATGAAATTGTAGGTGGATATGATGGGAAGAATCGTTCATTTTGAAGTACATGTGGATGACATGGAGCGAGCAAAGAAGTTTTATGGGGAAGTGTTTGGTTGGAAATTTGAAGATTGGACGGACTATGCGGGGATGCCTTATTTTGGAGCTGTGACAGGGGATGCAAATGAACTTGGTATTAATGGTGCTTTAATGCAAAGACAAGGTCCTCCTCCTGGAGCAAACCAACCTCTGAATGGTTTTGCCTGTACTATGGGTGTGGCGGATTATGATTCAACTGAACAGAAAATCTTGGCTAATGGTGGGAAGGTTGCGTTGCCGAAATATGCACTTCCAGGTATGGCGTGGCAGGGATATTATATTGACACTGAAGGAAATATCTTTGGAATTCATCAACCAGATGAGAATGCGAAATAAGTCTTAATCGTTCCTTCAAATAATAAAGCCTTTTGCCCAATTATGGGTGAAAGGCTTATTAGTTTGATATGTATTTGTTTAGCGATGCTGGTCGAATAAAATTTGATTCCCGTCTGGATCTTCTATGACAAAATGAGCAGGTCCTTCACTTGATTCATCTGCTTCAGTCAGCATAGTCATTCCTTTTTCTTTTAGCTGCTTTTGAATTTCGCGAACGTCTGTAAACGACTCGAGATTTTGTGCGCTTTGATCCCACCCAGGATTAAAAGTGAGAATGTTCTTATCAAACATTCCTTGGAATAAACCGATTACAGTATCACCATTTTTTAAGATGAGCCAATTTTGATTGATATCCCCACCTAGTGTCTGAAATCCTAGGTTTTCATAAAATTCCTTTGATTTGTGAATGTCTTTTACATTTAAACTGACAGAAAATGCTCCAAGTTTCATTTTTTACCTCCTCATTATGGTTTAATTTAACTATAAAGGAGTACTTGGAAATTCACAAGGATATCAGGGTATGATCCATTCAAATTATGGGATAAAATACCAATTGTAATACACGAGGATCATGCTAGAACTTAAATAGATTTATTGAGAGGATGAACAAATGTGACGTATGAAGAAATTATGGAAAAACTTGAGGAAATAGGTTCCGAGCAAATAAAGCAAATTTATAAGAATCATGGTGTAAGAGAGCCGCATTTTGGAGTTAAAATTGGGGATTTAAAAAAGCTTGTTAAGTTTGTAAAGAAAGATTATGAATTAGCGTTAAAATTATATGATTCTGGTAATCATGATGCCATGTATTTAGCGGGTCTCTCGGTAAATCCCAAGCTAATTTCAAAGGAGACGTTACAAGATTGGGCAACTAAAGCATATTGGTATATGGCTGCAGAATATACTGTTGCACAAGTGGCGGCTGAAAGTAAGTTTGCACTCGAATTGGCAAGGGAATGGATGAGATCTGAGGAAGAAATGATTGCAGTTTGTGGATGGAGTACATACTCAAATTATTTATCAATTACACCAGATGAAGAACTAAATATTCCAGAAATAAGAGACCTGTTGAATCAAGTGAAAAGTACGATCCATGAAGAGCGAAATCGGGTTCGCTATGTGATGAATAGCTTTGTTTTGTCTGTGGGTAGTTATGTAGCGGAGCTAAATGATGAAGCAAAGCAAGTCGCAGCACATATTGGAAAGGTGCATGTAGATGTAGGGAATACAGCATGTAAAGTTCCTCTTGCAACTGATTACATAAAGAAGGTAGAAGCGAAAAATCGAGTAGGTATGAAAAGAAAGACTTGTATTTGTTAACTCCAATACGTAATGGATTCACATATTTTTATAAAACTAGAAGGTGAAAAAGATGGAAAAAACAAGAACGATTGAAGCGGTAGACCAATATATTTCGGAACTACCTGAAGATATTCAGAGCATTACACTTGCTTTAAGAAAAATCATACTAGATGCATCTCCAAACTTAATTGAGGAATATAAGTGGTCGATGCCGAATTACACCTACAATGGATTGGTGTGTTATCTTCAGGCCTCTAAAAAACATGTGAATCTTGGTTTCCATAGGGGTGTTGAACTTCAAGAAAAGGATACAAATCAATTATTACAAGGGTCAGGCAAAGGGATGAGGCATATTAGGATTAAAAAAATGGAAGAGATTCAGCCTGATGTTTTTAACGAATTAATTAAGGCTGCGATGGATTTGAATGAGAAATAAGCTCAGTGTATCTGATTTCAGCAAATAGAATTCAGGCAGATAACGAGTGGGGGTATCTAACATATGGATTTTGAAGTTATTATCGTTGGTGCTGGATCGATGGGAATGGCAGCTGGCTACTACTTAGCGAAGAAAGGGAAGCGTGTATTATTGATAGATTCCCATAATCCTCCACATACAGAAGGATCACATCATGGAGAAACAAGAATTATTCGCCATGCCTATGGAGAAGGCGAGAGTTATGTTGAGATGGCACTAAGGGCACAGGCCTTGTGGAATAAGCTTCAAGAGCTGTCAGAAGAACAAATTTTTGTAAATACAGGGGTTATTAATGTTGGTCTTCCTGATTCTCCATTTATTCAAAATGTAATGAGTAGTGCCGAGAAATTTTCTTTAAATGTGGAACAGTTATCCGCTGCGGAAATTAATGAAAAATGGAATGGTTTTAGTGTACCAGAGGGTTATATAGGCTGTTATGAGTTGGATTCAGGTGTATTAATGAGTGAGAAGTGCATAAGTGCTTATAAGACAGAGGCTTTAAAAAATGGAGCAGTTCTTAAGCCTAATTCACCTGTGACATCCATAAGCATATTTGAGAATCATGTAGAGGTACAAACAGAAAATGATAGCTTTACAGCTGAGTCACTCGTCTTTACTCCGGGTGCGGGTGCTAGAAAAGTTCTTCCACTTATTGGACTAGAATTGCCGTTACAGGAAGTAAGAAAAACCTTTTCGTGGTTTGATACTGATGAGGGTATCTATCATTCTGATACGTTTCCAGCCTTCACATTTGAATTGCCTACAGAAACATTCTATGGTTTTCCTAGTATTAATGAAGCAGGTGTTAAAATTGGGCGTCACGATGAGGGACAACCTAGAAATATGGAGAAACCTATTGAAGAATTTGGAACTCATGAAAATGATATACAGGATGTAACTCGTTTTGCAGAGAACTTTTTAGATAAGGTTGGACTTCACAAGTTGGGGAAGGTATGTACATATACGAACACACCAGATGAAGATTTTATTATTGATAAACACCCAAGTTATGATCATGTCGTGATTGCTTGTGGATTCTCAGGCCATGGCTTTAAGTTTAGTAGTGTAGTAGGGGAAATTTTAAGTGAATTAGTAACTGGGGATCGTAATACAAAGTTTGATATTCGTCCTTTCTCAATCAAGCGATTTGATAACTAAGCGATGTTGGTGAACGTTAAAAAGCAGTCCTAAGGGGCTGCTTTTTGTATTAGTTTTGGGACAAGGGACCTGTCCCCGTGTACCAAAATCTAAATTTTTTATAAATTCAAGCAATAGGATTGACAGTTCTACACTAGTCTTATTAATATTATGTTATACAGACGAAAGTGAATAAAACGTAATGTTACTGATTTAGTGTAGAGGAGTGGGGAGTTTGAAGCTAAGAGCAAAGAGAAGTGAGCTAGTGGAAGTAGCAAAGGGGAATATACCTGCTGATTTGTACATAAAAGGTGGGACAGTCATTAATGTGTATTCTGGTGAATTTTTAAAGCTAAATGTGGCTGTATATAAGGATAGTATCGCGTATGTTGGTGAAAGTGAAGCGATGGTTGGAGAGCATACGGAGGTTATTCATGCTGAAGGAAAGTACGTGTCTCCTGGGTTCATTGAGGCACATTCTCATCCATGGGTTGTCTATAACCCTATCAGCATTACAAGCAAGGTGTTGCCACTGGGTACAACCACATCGGTCAATGATAATTTATTTTTCTATTTACATATGGGAGCGAAAGGTTTCAAGGACATGGTTTATGACTTAAAGTCCCTTCCAGGAAATTTCCTTTGGCTTGTAAGACTTGTTTCACAGGCGGACTATCCAGGTGAACGTGAGTGGTATAATCATCAAGATATTCAGGAATTATTAGCATTGGACGAAGTGGTTGGTTCAGCTGAAGTAACACGCTGGCCGCTCCTTTATAATGGAGATCCGTTTCTTCTAGAAACAATGGATTATGTAAAAGAAATCGGAAAGGTTTCCGACGGCCATACTTCAGGCTGTTCGTATGAAAAATTAAATGCGATTGTCGCTTCAGGCGTGACTGCGTGCCATGAGGCGATTACGGCCAAAGAAGCATTAGACCGCCTTCGATTGGGGATGTGGACGACATTACGAAACAGTTCGCTTCGACCAGATTTAGAAGAAGTGATTAAAATGATTACAGAAGGTAAGGTCAGCACAAGTAGAATTGTGATGACAACAGATGGGCCACATCCTGGCTTTATTGAAAGAGAAGGATTTGTTGATGGACTTGTTCGTCAAGCAGTTGAACTTGGTGTTCCAGTGATGGACGCCATTCAAATGGTAACAATCAATGCAGCTACATACCTTCGCCTTGAGGATTATATTGGGGGCATTGCCCCGGGAAGAAAGGCAGACATCCTCCTGCTTCCAGACCTAGTTGACTTCCGCCCGGACTTAGTTGTTGCAAGTGGCGAAATAGTTGCGGAAAATGGACAATTATTCGCATCGATGCCGGAAATAGACTGGACAAAATATGTGGTGAGAGAAGCATTTGAATTCCCGAAATCTGTGTTAGAAAACCCAGAACTCTATCAATATCCACATCCAGATGAGAATGAACCATTACCAGTTTCATATTTTAAGAGTAATGTCATTACCGCTAGGAAGGATACCATCATCCCATCTGTGAATGGTGTTGCGGATCTTTCAGGTCATGAAGGTCTAATGTATTCAGCATTGATTGATCGAAGAGGAAATTGGGTCAGTAGAGCTGTCCTGGAAAGATTTGCTGTTACCCTTGATGGGATGGCTTCGACGTACAATACGACGACAGAGTTACTTGTTGTTGGAAGAAACCATCAAGCGATGGCAAAAGCAGCAGCACGGGCTTATGAAATGGGTGGAGGTATTGTCATTGTGGATGGAAATGACATCATCCTTGAAATCCCGTTACCACTTACAGGTATGATGACTACGAACCCTTCATTTGATAAAGCCGTGCAATATCATGATGAATTGCTTCAAACACTGCAGGAAAGGGGATTCCCATTCCATGATATACTCTATACTTTATTGTTTTTAACCTGCGACTTCCTTCCGGGTTTACGCTTGGTGCCGTATGGTCTATATGAAGTTAAAAAGGATGACATTTTGCTAAAGGCAGAAGCGTTTGGGTCAGAGGTAACGAAGTAATATAAATAAGCAACCAACAAACACGGAAAGATAAATGTTTGTTGGTTGCTTTTTGTTTAGGTTAATAATTCTCCAAACTCCTCAGCAATAAATTTCAACAAAGCCCTTACTGCGAAAGATTGATACCTGTCTTTTTTGGTAATGACAACAAGCTCCCACATTGGAGGTGATTCGAGTGGAATCATGTTTATTTGAGTTTTATCCATTTTTGAATACGTTGATTTAGGTAAAAGAGTAACCCCCAATTGTGCAATCACAAGTTCCGTTATCAAGTCCCATTGTGAACTCACATAAGCAATTGTAGGAGTGAATCCAGCATTTTGACATTGTTGAATAATCAAATTATGTAAAGCAAATTCTTGATTAAAGAGAATAAAAGGTTCTGTTTCAAGTTGTTCAAGTTTTACGCAATCCTCATTAGATAATCGGTGTCTGGGATGAGTGAATAGCATAAATTCTTCTTTAATAAAGGGGGCGACCCAAAATTTATGGTGGTCGGTCGGATTTACTACAACACCAACGTCTACTTGCCCCTCATCTACCAAATGTTCAATACGCTTGGCACCAAGTTCAATTAATTCTAACGACACTTGCGAATGTTGCTTTCCAAATTCTTGCGCAATAGTTGGAAAGAAGAGTGTTCCAATTAAAGGGGGTATCCCAATTTTGATTTTTCCTGTCGGCAGATTGATAAGATCGTCTAATAAGGTATGTAGTTCGTATGTGGCACCTAGTATTTTAGTTGCTTGCTTATATACGAGTTTACCTGCATCTGTCAAAACTAATTTTCGAGTTGAGCGTTCGAATAATTCAACGTTAAGGTCAGTTTCTAATTTTTTAATGGATTTACTTAAGGTTGGTTGTGATATGTAGGTGTTAACTGCTGCTTTTGTAAAACTACCGTAATCTACAACTTCCATAAAGTAGCGTAAATCTTTTAACTCCATACATGCCTCCTTTTATTCCATTTTGTAATAAAGTTTATTCTTAATATTCATTTTACGGATAAATTGGGTTGTTGTAAAATCTCATTAAGAAGATATTGAAAATTAAGAAAAATTATTGGGGGAGTTCAAATATCCTTAGTTCGGGAGGAAAAATATGAAAACAATATTTATAAGTTTTGAAGAGGCTGTAAGCGCTATTAAAAGTGGAATGACCTTAATGGTAGGTGGGTTTGGCCTTGTTGGAATTCCAGAAAATTTAATTCTTGGCCTAGGGCAGGCGAATGTAAAGGATTTAACAGTGATCTCAAATAACTGTGGTGTAGATGATTGGGGACTCGGGATCCTTTTGCAAAATAAACAAATCAAAAAGATGATTTCCTCTTATGTGGGAGAAAACAAGGAGTTCGAAAGACAAGTGCTAAGTGGCGAATTGGAGGTTCAACTAGTTCCACAAGGGTCATTAGCAGAGAAAATCAGAGCTGGTGGAGCAGGTATCCCAGCATTTTATACCCCGGCAGGAGTGGGAACTCAAATCGCGGAGGGACGTGAAACAAGAGAGTTTAATGGAAAAGAATATTTACTAGAAGAAGGTTTAACAGCCGATTATAGTCTAGTGAAAGCATGGAAAGCAGATAAATTAGGGAATTTAGTTTATCGACAAACAGCTCAAAACTTTAATCCAATCATGGCAGCAGCTGGGAAATATACGATTGCAGAGGTAGAGGAGATTGTAGAAGTTGGCGAACTCGAACCTAACGAAATTCACACACCCAGCATTTATGTTCAGGGACTTGTTATAGGTAAGCATGAAAAACGAATTGAGAGATTAACAATAAGAGATTAGGGGAGGGAAAACAATGTCGAATAACGTGAGAGTGAAGATTGCAAAAAGGGCGGAGCAGGAAATTAAGGATGGTAATTATGTGAATCTGGGGATTGGCATGCCAACAATGGTGGCAAATTATATTGCGGACAATAAACATGTGGTTTTACAATCGGAAAACGGATTATTAGGAATTGGGCCTTACCCTTCGAAGGAAGAGGTAGACCCTGACCTTATCAACGCAGGAAAAGAAACAGTCACGGCGATGAAGGGAGCTAGCTTTTTTAGCAGTGCCGAGTCTTTTGCTATGATTCGCGGGGGACATATAGATATTGCAATCCTAGGTGGTATGGAAGTGGCTGAGAATGGCGATTTAGCCAACTGGATGATTCCTGGCAAGATGATTAAAGGCATGGGTGGAGCCATGGACTTAGTTCACGGTGCCAAAAAGACGATTGTCATTATGGAGCATGTGAATAAACAAGGTCAGCCTAAACTATTGAAGAAATGTAGTCTACCACTTACAGGTCAAAACGTTGTGGATCGCATTATAACAGATCGAGCCGTTATTGATGTTACAGAGAATGGCTTAAAATTAGTTGAGGTAGCAAAGGGGTATAGTGTAAAAGATATAGTAGAAAATACTGAGGCTGAATTAATCATAGATAATGAAGTTAGTCTTGAAGCATATTAGATACGAAAAAGGATAAGGCAACACCTTATCCTTTTTCTGATATTTTAAATAAACATCCCTGCAATAGCAGCACTTAATAAAGAAGCAAGCATCCCTGCAGCAACTGATCGTAATCCCAATTTTGCGATATCTGCGCGTCGTGATGGTGCTAGTCCACCTAAACCACCAAGCAGAATGGCCATCGAACTTAAGTTTGCAAAACCACATAATGCAAAACTGACAACGATGACTGTTTTTTCAGTTAGTTCAGGAATTTGAGGGGCAAAATAAGAATATGCCACGAATTCATTTAGGACAAGCTTCTGACCTATAAAGCTTCCAGCCGTGATTGCTTCTGACCATGGTACACCCACGGCAAATGCAATTGGTGAAAAGATGATTCCTAAGATGCTTTCAAGACTCAAAGCGTTATAACCAAATATACCACCTAGTCCACTTAATATTCCGTTTATTAACGCAATAAGTGCAATAAAGGCGAGTAACATGGCACCAACATTTAAAGCAAGTTGTAAACCATCACTTGCACCCCGGGCTGCAGCATCAATTACGTTAGTCGAATCAGTATCTTTTTGCATTTCATAATCTTTAATGTTTGAATGCTCGGTCTCAGGCATAATAATCTTTGCTAAAATAAGTCCAGCTGGTGCAGCCATGAAACTTGCAGCCAGAAGGTATTCTAAGGGAACACCTAGGAGCGCATACCCTACTAGGACAGAACCCGCAACCGAAGCTAGTCCACCTGTCATTACTGCAAATAGTTCCGAGTTGGTCATTTTAGCTAAGTAAGGACGAATGACCAAAGGTGCTTCTGTCTGGCCAACAAAGATATTTGCAGCTGCAGACATGGATTCAGTCATGGAGGTTCCGAGTAACTTAGATAATGCTCCTCCGATGATCTTGATGAACCATTGCATAATCCCAAGATAATAGAGGATTGAGATTAATGAAGAAAAGAAGATAATAATCGTTAACACGTGTATTGCAAAAATAACACCAAATTCCTCAGTATTCGAAAGCGACCCAAATAGAAAAGAAATTCCTTCATTAGCGTAGTTAACAATATCCTGAACCCTCATTGAAACCCATTTAAGTGCCGCTCTTCCTGTCTCCCATTTTAAAACAATAAAAGCAAAACTCAATTGGATAAGTAATCCAATCAGGATTGTTCTGGGATTAATACTACGCCTGTTACCCGATATTAATAAGCCTATCCCAAGTACAACCAAGATTCCGAATATCCCCCAAAGTATGTTCATTAAATCACCTCTAATGGTAGATTTATCATCATTGATAAAGAATATACGAAATAAAGCTTGTATTAGGATAGACTTTTTGCTGTATTATCTTTAATTAATGTGAAACAGCCTCTATATTATAAGGCCGATCATACCCTGCATATCCAGGAATCGACCATACGCCGATTTTCGCTTTTTTCGCTTGCTCCATGGCTGCAATATAATCATCTAGATACTTTTTGTCTTCATAGATATATCTTACGATTAGAAGTCCTTCTTTTAACATTGTTTCTTGAATGTTTTCACCCGTTAGTAAGAAGCCGTAGACAAGTAGGCGATCGTATTTATCACGACTATTACCTTTACCTAACTCAAGAACAATTTCTTTTCCTTCCACTAAATTATTTAAATAATCACGTGCTTCCTCTGCAAATGGCATAGGGCCACCTTTAATTTCACTTGAATCTACTAGTAAAAAACGAAGGGACTCCTTTTTACCATTTACAATCGCTTTACAAGTGTCACCGTCATAACAAGTTTCTATATGAGCCGTTACAACTTTATCTTCATTAACTCCATCTGGCAGTTTCGTAAGGACTTCAGTTAAATTTTCAATTTCTCCAGCAAATTCTGCAGCATTACCTACCGCATCGCTGAACTCTTCTAATTCGTTTGAACCGACAATTTCGCTAGCTTGCTCAACTTTGTCTGCTAGTTCTTGAATTCCTTGTACATCAACGGTATCCGAACAAGCGGATAGGATTGTAGTACTTAAGAATACGATTAATGTCTTTATTAGTTTCTTCATTGTTTCTCCCTTTTTCTAACTTATCTATGTTACTAATTAATAATATGAAATATCTCGAAAAATTCAAGGGTTGAATGTACCGAACCATATAGAAGGGTATCTTCTTTTATAAGTCACAAAATTTTCATTTGCATACAATAGGGGGGTATCGTACACTTTAATTATGAAGATAAAATGATATTGATAAATTCAAGATATATTGATAATGGGCTTAATTACCCTTTTTTTTTTCGAAAAAATTTATACCTACTATAGCTATTCGCGTAAAAAAGTTAATCTTAATCACTCTTTTTCGTTGACTTGAATACTATAGGGGGGTATAGTAAGATTATAAAGTAAAGGAAGTGATTGATTTGGATAAATTTTTACATGAGCACCCGAGTCAACCAAGATCAAAAGATGAAAAGCAAGCTATTGTTAACCGTTTAAAACGTATTGAAGGTCAAGTTCGTGGCATACAGAAAATGGTTGAAGAAGATCGTTATTGTGTAGATATTTTAGTACAAATAAGTGCCATCCAATCTGCATTAAAGCAAACTGGGTATACGATCACGGAACGACATATGAAACATTGTGTCAGTGATTCTATTAAGAATGGGGAAGGGCAAGAAGCGATTGACGAGTTAATGACTGTTTTAAAACAGTTCTCGAAATAGGGGGTATAGACGATGAGTGAGGCACAGCGTGCAATGCAGCATACAACACTTGGTGTAACGGGAATGACGTGTGCTGCGTGTTCCAACCGTATTGAAAAACAGTTAAATAAAATGGACGGGGTGGAAGCGCAGGTTAATTTAACAACGGAAAAAGCAACCGTTAATTATGACCCGGAAAAGATATCGATTGAGGAAATTACAAAGAAAATTGAAAATATCGGATATGGCGTAATAATGGAAAAAACAGAACTCGATGTTTTTGGGATGACATGTGCGGCCTGTTCAAATCGGATTGAAAAGGTATTGAATAAACAAAAGGGTGTTAAGGTGGCAACGGTCAACTTAACGACTGAAAGTGCCGCCATTGAATATAACCCAGGAATGGTCGATGTCAAAGACTTGATTGAGAGGATACAGAAGCTAGGGTATGACGCGAAACTAAAGGTGGAAGCTGAGGAAAAGCAAACCTACAAAGAAAGAGAGCTTCAATCCAAAAAAATAAAATTAATTATTTCGGCACTGCTGTCAGCACCGTTGTTAATTACGATGCTTGTTCATTTATTTGGAATGACCATACCGGCTATTTTTATGAATCCATGGTTTCAATTTGCATTAGCAACGCCAGTTCAATTTATTATCGGCTGGCAATTTTATGAAGGTGCCTATAAGAACCTTCGAAATGGTGGGGCTAATATGGATGTGCTAGTCGCCTTAGGTACAAGTGCCGCGTATTTTTACAGTTTATATGAAGCACTGAAAACCATCGGGAACGCACATTATATGCCACATTTATATTTTGAAACAAGTGCCGTTTTAATCACATTGATTTTATTCGGTAAGTTTTTAGAAGCAAGAGCAAAGAGTCATACAACAAATGCGATTTCCGAATTGTTGAATCTGCAAGCGAAAGAAGCACGAGTGATTCGTGATGGAAAAGAAATCATGATACCTGTTGAAGACGTTCTTGTTGGAGATCGTGTTCTTGTAAAACCTGGTGAAAAAATACCTGTAGATGGTATCATTGTGAAAGGAAGAACGTCTGTTGATGAATCAATGCTTACTGGTGAATCGATACCGATTGAAAAAGATCCAGGTTCAAAATTAATTGGATCCACGATTAATAAAAACGGCGCTATAGAAATGGAAGCAACAAAAGTTGGGAAAGATACAGCCCTTGCATCCATTATTAAAGTAGTAGAAGAAGCGCAAGGCTCAAAGGCGCCAATTCAACGTCTAGCTGATGTGATCTCAGGTTATTTCGTTCCAATTGTAATTGGCATTGCAATCTTAACCTTTGTTATTTGGATTGCTTTTGTGGAGCCAGGTCAGTTTGAACCTGCATTAGTCGCATCAATCGCTGTACTCGTGATTGCATGTCCGTGTGCTTTAGGTCTTGCCACTCCGACATCCATTATGGTTGGAACAGGTAGAGCAGCTGAGAGCGGAATCTTATTCAAAGGTGGAGAACACTTAGAACGTACACATCAAATTGAAGCGATTGTTTTAGACAAAACCGGAACTATCACAAAAGGTAAACCAGAAGTTACTGACTTTACGGGTGACGATGAAGCGTTGCAGCTATTAGCTAGTGCGGAAAAAGGTTCAGAACATCCACTTGCAGAGGCAATTGTTGCCCATGCAACAGAAAATGATATCGAATTTTTAGAGGTCGAAGATTTTAGAGCTATACCCGGCCATGGTATCGAAGCAAGAATTTCTGGCAAACACGTTCTTGTGGGAAATCGAAAACTGATGATGGATCATCTTATTATTACAACCGGTTCTGAAAAGCAATTAGTCGAATATGAAACACAAGGAAAAACAGCGATGTTGATTGCAATTGATGGAGAATATCGCGGTATGATTGCCGTGGCTGACACAATTAAGGAAACTGCGCCAGAAGCGATTAAGCAATTAAAAGAGATGGGTATTGAAGTCATCATGTTAACAGGTGATAACGAAAGAACTGCGCAAGCGATTGCGAAACAAGTTGGAATCGACCAGGTAATTGCACAAGTGTTACCTGAAGAAAAAGCAGACAAAGTGAAAGAGTTACAAGATAAAGGTAAAAAGGTTGCCATGGTTGGAGATGGCGTAAATGACGCACCTGCTCTTGTCACAGCAGATATCGGGATTGCTATTGGCACAGGAACAGAAGTTGCAATCGAAGCCGCTGACTTAACCATTCTTGGTGGGGAGTTATTGCTAATTCCAAAAGCCATTAAAATCAGTCATCAAACGATTAAAAATATTCGTCAAAATCTATTCTGGGCTTTCGGATACAATGTAGCAGGTATTCCGGTTGCAGCGATTGGATTACTTGCACCATGGATCGCCGGGGCTGCAATGGCATTAAGCTCAGTAAGTGTAGTTTCGAACTCACTTCGTTTAAAACGAGTGAAATTATAAACTAAGTGCTTGGGGCTCACATTATGGTTAATGATTATTGAGCTGAATGCGCAAAGTGCTAGATATTCTTGCACGTTAAAGGAGGTGAAAACATCATGGAAAAGAAAACATTAGACGTACAAGGTATGTCATGCGGTCACTGTAAAGCAGCAGTCGAGGGCGCATTGAAAAACTTAAATGGCGTATCAGCTGCTGAAGTTCACTTGGAAACAGGTAAAGTAGATGTTACTTATGATGAAACTAAAGTAGATGTCAATGCTATGAAAGAAGCAATTGAAGAAGAAGGCTATGATGTTGTAGCATAAAATTACATTACACAGTAAGGGAGTTCGTGGTTGAGACATGAACTCCCTTTTTTGGGACAATGGACCGTCCATCTATACGAGAGGAGGAATATGATGAACAAAATAATAGAGAAGTTGCAGGCTTTTTTGCCTGTAGGAGTGTATGTTCAAGTATCGGAGGATGAAGACGGAATTTTTGATATCCTAGAATCAGCTACAGATGAAATAATCGGGAGCTATTCTTTGAATGAAAAGGGAGAGTTAATAAGCTATTCGTTAGTGGATGATGCCCCAGAGGGAGAACTTAGAAAGGAAGAATTAACAGCGATTGCGAAAAAATTTGTTGACAACTTTTTTCCAGGACAGCAAGAATACGAGTTTTCGGGAATCCTAGATTTAGATAATCCGTACATGGTGACGTATGAAAAGAGAGATGAGAAATATGGTTTGTTTATACATAGCACCGGTTTCACGATAACTATTTCAACATCAGGTCAAATCATGAGTTTTTACAGTACAGATGAAGAATATGAGATTCGTTATTCTGATTTCGTTGTATCTGAAGAGGAAGCTTTGGAAAAATACATTGAAGGACTAGACTTCGAGTTGAATATACAAAAATTTGATCATGAAGTTTATAAGAATGGAGATAACAATTACCACCTTTCGTATAGTGTAATTGAACAGATCATGGAAATCCCTGTTGACGGGTCAGAGTTTCCAAGTATAAAAGAAGAATATCCAACGGATTTGACTATAGAAAAACGAGAGTGCTCAGTTAAGGATGTATACGAATTAGTCGGTCTAACAACTGACTATACACTTTTGCATAAGCAAGTATTGGATGGGAAACGGGTTGAAGTTTGGTCCAAGCAAGTATCTCTAGATTCGTATTCTTTTGATATGGAAGAAGAGTCCAATCATGTGATAAAGCTATGTTTTGGTGAGAAGGATGGGTTCCTTTTACAAGTTAAAAATGGGGAAGAACATGATAATAGTGGGGAAGATATTGGCTTAGAGAATGCCCAAGAGCGTGCAATGGGTCTGTTGTTTAAACTGTATCCTGATGCACATGAACGATTTAGACTTGAGATCTTTGAAACGGAAAATGATGAGTTCGATGATGTATTTGCGGATGAGGAAGAAGCAATCGAGCTTGAAGAAGATTTAAATGAAGCTGAAATGTTTGAAGAGGAGTTTGATGATTGGGATGAGGAATACATTGAAGTTGAGGAAACTTACACCTTCTATGTTCATTTATTCCATCAAGGGCTGCGAGTTGTTAATCATGTGACAGTAATCGAGGTTGGGAGATATACAGGTAAGATAACTCATTTCAACTTGGACGTACCATCCCTTGAATTATATAGTAATCTACCGACCAAGCCTATCATTTCAGTTGATGATGCTAAAGAAATATATAAAAGGCATTTGAAAATGGAACGAATGTTTATCCGTGAGTATGATGAAGACGGGATGTCTGTTTATAGTCTAGCTTATGTAGCAGACTTTCCAAATACAGTTGGTCACGTCCGTGCGATTGACGCAACCAGTGGGGAAGCGATGTATGTGGATGTTGGTGACGCTACTTTTATAAAGTGATTTTAGTAAAGCAGTCTATAGGGCTGCTTTTTTGGTTTGTTCAGGTGTCAAAATTAGTTTACATACATTAGGGGGGTATAGTAAACTATTGATACAAATAGTCTATTAATATTACGTGATATATACCTACCGGGTGTATTAATATAGGGGTGTGTTTAGGATGGATGAAGATGTGAAAAAAATAAAGATTGCCATTAATGGTGGCATTGGATTTGGTGCAAAGTTGAATGCAAAGCAACTTGTAGCAATTTCTAAATATATGAATGAAGATGAAGAGCTTGAACTGACGACATTCCAGCAGCTATACATTGAAATTCCTGAATTTCAAAAGGATGAAATCATTGAAGAATTCGAGCGGGTAGGATTAACTTGTTATCCAGTTGGAAACTTCGTTAAGAGTTTAAGAACGTGCAATTTTTGCAAAGGGGAAGAGGAAGAAGGCATGCCAGTTGCAAAGGAAGTTAATCGCCGTATTGCTGGGAAGCCTGTACCATTTACACTTAGGGTGGCATATACGGGTTGTCCGGTAGGCTGCGGTGAGCCGCTTGTTAATGACATCGGGATCATGAAAATCAGAGATCACTATCATTTATATGTTGGTGGGAAAGCAAAAGGAAAGGATGCTGAGGTTGGTACTTTATTGAAAGAGAACCTAACACCAGAAGAACTCTATGGTTCTATCGAAAATATCATTTCTACATATGCAGAGCAGGGTAAAAAGCGGGAGCAATTTTATAAATTCGTTAAGCGAATAGGGATAGACCAACTCACCAGCTAACAACGGGACAGTAGAGGTTGTTGTCCCAAATAATTGTATAAATTGATTATATCTTCATTTATACTTGGGATATATCAAGGTAATATGGAAGTGTTAGTATGAATGATTATTTTAAATCTGATTGTACTCATTGTTTTGGATTATGTTGTGTAGCCTTACCTTATGGGAAATCATCAGATTTTCCCTTTAATAAAGATGGTGGAGAGCCATGTCGCAATTTATGTTCAGATAGCCGTTGTAAAATTCATGAGGGATTAAGGGAAAAAGGGTTTCGTGGATGTGTTTCTTATGAGTGCTTTGGAGCCGGTCAACATGTCTCACAAACAATCTATAAAGGTAATGATTGGAGAGACAATTCAGAGCGAGCCAGTGAAATGTTCGAGGTATTTCCACTTGTACAACAACTACATGAAATGCTTTGGTATCTCAATCAAGCATTAAACTTGAGGGAAACTCAGTCATTTCATCTTAGTATGCAAAGTCTATACAACGAAACGTTACAATTAACGAAGAAAGCCCCTAAAGAAATTATACGGCTAGACATCGTCTCCCATAGAAGAGGGTTAATGAATACTTACAAGAAACTAGTGAAGTATACCGAAAAGATTTAACCGGAAAAAGGAAAGAGAAACAGAAACGGAAGGGTCTTGATTTCGTAGGTGCCAATCTAAAAGGGGCTGATTTGCAGGGTGCTAACTTCCGAGGAACTCTACTAATAGCAGCTAATCTGAGCCATGCTGATTTAAGAAAAGCTGACTTTATTGGTGCTGATCTTCGTGATGCAGACTTAAGTCATGCAAACCTAGATGATGCTCTTTTTCTAACACAGTCTCAAATCAATTCAGCTAGAGGAAATGTACATACAAAAATACCGAATTTTTTAGTTAGACCAGATCATTGGATAAAATAAAAATGCTAGGGACAGTTAACTGTCCCATATTATTTTTTCACTGGTTTCACAACAGAATCAGCCCGATTGTATTTGACTATTTCGAGGAGTTGTTCTGCCATGAATTGTGGACTGTATTTAAACCCGCCATTAATCCATTCTACGACCATCCCTAATATTGCATATGCTTGGTAATTGGCGTGAATCTCCCTATCAATTTTTTGATTGGTGAGTACGTCATGCAAGTCAGTTAAGACGAGATCCTTTAAGACGGTACAAAACTTATTTTGAAAGCCTGTTAAAGTGTGTGTTCTGACGATATGTGTATAAAAATTTGCGTATTTAAAGACATGGTCAAATATTTTTACCGCGGACGTAGATAGTTTTTTAATTTCCAATACTTCAACACCTTTATAGGGTTCCCGATAAGATTCAATCAAGTCAGTGATGACTTCATCCATAATCTCATGTAGAATATCTTCTTTATATTGAAAATGCTTATAAAATGTACCACGATTTAGGTCCGCAACCCGTACAATATCTGATATCGAAATCTTCTTTAAGTCTTTTTCATTCATTAAGGATAGTAATGCATCTTTCATTGCTCGCTTTGACTTTACAATTCGGCGGTCAAGATAGTCATTATTACTAGACATAAACATCCTCCCATGTTTGATAAAACAAAAATACTAGACAAATTCATATATATTTGTTTATTAGTAAACACTTAATCATGGTTTTGCTGATTGTAAGCGTATTATTCTTCTTATTATACTATAGATAGTTGTTGATTAACGTACAACTGTTTATTAAAATGCATTCTATCATAATTGGAGGAATGAACATGAGGCTAGAGAAAAAAGTAGCAGTTGTTACAGGTGCCGCTTCTGGTATGGGAAAATCAATTGCAATTCTGTACGCAAATGAAGGTGCAAAAGTAGTCGTTTCAGATATTAATATTGAAGCTGCTAATGCAACTGTTGATGAAATCAAGATAAATGGCGGAGAAGCTATCGCTGTTATGACCAATGTTGCAAAAGAAGAAGATATTCAACACTTAATTAATTCTGCTGTAACGAAGTATGGAACAGTAGATATTTTAGTAAATAATGCAGGAATTATGGACAACTTTGAACCAGCTGGAGAAATTGAAGACGAGAAATGGGAAAGAATTTTTGCGGTAAATACAACGAGTGTAATGCGCGCAACCCGTAAAGTACTGCCAATCTTTTTAGAGAAAAAGGCTGGGGTTATTATCAACGTAGCATCTGCAGGCGGACTTCAAGGGGCAAGAGCTGGTGCTGCTTATACCGCCTCTAAACATGCGGTAGTTGGATTCACGAAAAACACCGGTTTCATGTATGCTCAAAGTGGGATTCGTTGTAACGCGATTGCACCAGGCGGTGTTGAAACTAATATCAGTGCTTCGATGACTGGCAGAAGTGATTTTGGAATGGGCCGTATTATGCCAGGATTGGCTATCAATCCACGTACAGGTAAACCGGAAGAAATCGCAAGTATTGCACTATTCCTTGCATCAGATGACGCAAGTTTTGTCAACGGAACAGTCATCACCGGGGATGCGGGTTGGACAGCATATTAGGAAATGAAAAAGCTTGGGTCACATATGGTGATCCAAGCTTTTTGGCATATTTTATTCTAATTTGAAACAAGTTTTGTTCCTTCAAGGAAAGACTTTTAAAAGTTTTTCCAACGTATTGATCCGTAACCAGTATGTGGATGTCCTTTAGATTGAATTTTAAAGTACTCATGTTCTAATTCGGGCAGGGATAATTCAAATAGATGTTTTCCATCTTTTTTATACATGTTACACGCAATTAGTTTCCGAATGATCTCATTTTTACGTTTCTCAACAGTTTCTTTTAATATAGCCATAATCATCTCTCTCCTTTCGTAATTGGCTTTCAAAAGACCCAATAACAAGATAAGAAGAGGCTTTTTTATGATTAGGGTAACCTCACTTATCTTTCAAGCTTGTTAGCTTGCAGGATTTAGCACAGTATTCAACGAATCTGTTGCTGAGGTTTCACAGGGCCAGCCCCTCCACCTCTCTTGATAAGTTTTTATAAGTTTGTACAAATGAAACACCCTAGACGTAATGGATGTTATTTATAGTTTAACCATATTATTCCGATGTGTCTACTTGTATTTATGAAATTTTGCAAAATGTAATGATTTCGTAAAAAATAAGGACGCGAAAAGGGGGCATAAAAAAGAGACAAGATTCATAACCCAAGGGGTTAATCAACCTGTCTCTCAATTCCAAATTTGATTTTAAGATGAAACCAAAAGGGTCCTCTGTAGAAATGACTTCGATTTCTGCAGGAAATACTTTGTTTTTCATATGTTTGCCTCTTAAAATAATAGAATAAAAGGCATAGGATGAAATAGACTTCCGTATGACTGTGGGGATAATTAACAGGAGGTACCGCATTGTCCTGTTCTGGGACAAGGAACCTGTCCCTGTGTCCCATTAAGCTTCGCCGACGACTGTAAATCTTTGGTTAAGGTGTTTGGGGTTTTCGATTTCGTCAATTACTGCGATGGCAAAGTCAGCGTAGCTAATGTAGCTTTCGCCTTTTGAGTTAACGAGTAAATTGTCTTTACCAGTTTGATAAGTACCAGTTCTTTTTCCCTCTGAATCAAATACTGCAGATGGACTGATAAATGTCCAAGTGATATCTGCTGTTTCTTTAAGTTCTTGAAGATTTCGTGCTTGACCATTGGCTGTTGGTTTTACAAAGTCTGGAAACTCTGGTGTGTCGATGAGTTGAAGGGTTTTTGCCTCATCAACATAAAGACTTCCTGCACCACCAACAACTATGATTCTTGTATCTGTTCCTTTAACAGCCTCAATTAATGCATGGCCGGCATCTACGTGGGCTTGTTCTTCTCCAAGTGGCGCACCAAAAGCATTAACTACTACATCGAGATCCTCAACATCAGCTTTTATTAATTCAAAAATATTTTTTTCTAAAACAGATACTTGATTGTTCTGTATTTTAGATGCATCCCTAACGATTGCTTTAACTTCATGTCCTCTTTTAACTGCTTCTTTTAAAATTAGGCTTCCTGCTTTACCATTTGCACCAATAATTCCAATTTTCATTATAGTTACCTCCTATGTGGTTTAGCTTGTAATTATATTGATTACATGTAATGATTATAGTTACATGTATAGTTAATGTCAATACATTCAACTTTTAGGTATAATAAACGTACGATTAGGAATGAAAGAAAGGTGACAGCGATGTCCATCAGTAGTAGATTTTCTGTTGGAATTCATATACTTTCCCTCATAAAGTTATCGAAAGAGGGGGAATGTTCATCAGGATTTTTAGCATCAAGTGTAAATACAAATCCAGTAGTTATTAGAAAAATTATGGGAATGCTTAAAAAAGCAAACTTAATTGAAGTACACCCGGGAGTTGCAGGTGCAAAACTCGCAAGAAAATCAACAGAGATTACAATGCTAGATGTCTATAAGGCAGTTGATGTAGTAAGAGAAGGAGAGCTGTTTAGCGTCCATGACAATCCTAATCCGGAATGCCCCGTCGGCAGAAATATTCAAAATGCCATTGAACCCTTATTTGTACAAGCTCAATTCGCTATGGAGAAAATCTTAGCAAACGTAACCCTAGAAGACATTATAAACGGCATCAACGAAGTTGGGACAGAGGGACAGGTACAGCGACCCAAATGAGATATGAATATTTTAGGTTCATAAAGAGGGTGTCAATCCATGTTGGATTGACACCCTCTTTTATTTTTTAGGATAAGCAATATTTCATAACACACTGGGTGTTAATTGAAATGATTGGAGCGGATGGCACAAGACTCCTGCCGGAATAGTGATCCTTGCGAGAACCCGCAGCGAGGTATGAGCGAGGAGGCTTGCGGATCGCCAGCGGAAAGCGAGTGCCAGAAGCGGAAATCACACCTTTTTCCACTGATAAACATTATTAAGTTAATAGCAACAATCTTTTAGAAAAGAGCATTTAATAAAATAAAACACTAAATATGACTGGAGTTTTGTTTAAAAGTGGAAAAAGCTACAACAATAACAGCATATATGCTAGCGATTTTGGTTATTAGTGGAAAAAGCCATTACTTCAAATCCATATATCCTAAGGCTTTTGGACATATATGGAAAATGTTATAACAAAAACACCAAATATGACAAATTCCTCTAATGAAAATAGATATAAAACCATTCTTTACACTTTCTTTATACTTTTCTGGTCTATTAATTTATACCTACAATTTATTCTAAGCTTAACAACACAACATCGAAAGGATGATAGCTATGTCAGAAACGATTCTTAAAGCAACCAATGTTTCAAAAATATATGGTCAACACAAAGCGCTGGATAAAGTGTCGATTGAAATCAAACGAGGTATGATTTACGGCTTAATCGGGGAGAACGGTGCTGGAAAGTCAACCTTCATGCGCATGGTTATGGGATTAATCAAAATCGATGAAGGAAACATCGAGCTGTTTGGGGAAACAGGTTCGAGGGGATTGCAACAAGCGCGTCGAAAAATGGGTCAATCGATTGAAACACCAGCCCTTTATCCGGAATTAACAGCTAGGGAGAATTTACAAGTGCAAGCTGCAAATGGTGGTGTGAGCAACCGAGAGATTGATGATTTATTACGCTTAATGAACCTTAGTCATACAGGAAAGAAAAAAACGAAAAACTTCTCGTTAGGGATGCGCCAACGCTTAGCCATTGCCTCCACACTGATTACAAACCCTGAGTTATTAATTTTAGATGAGCCGATAAATGGCTTAGACCCATCGGGAATAGTGGAAATGCGTGAAATTATCCAACGATTAGTTACAGAACGGGGGATCACCGTTTTACTTTCAAGTCACATACTTGATGAGCTTTCGCAGATCGCTACACATTACGGTATTCTTCATAACGGAAAAATCATTAATGAACTTTCCAAGGAAGAATTAGCACGTGAAACTCGTCAATACATTGAATTAGAAACAACAGAGGTTCAAAAAACAGTTGTCGTACTAGATGAATTAGGAATAAAGGATTACGTGGTTGTAAATAGTTCTGAAATTAACATCTTCGAAAAATTGGATGATGTCGCTGCAATCAATCGTACATTAGTGTTAGCTGGTGTGAATATTTCAAGGATTGGAACAACTAGACAAAAGCTAGAAGATTATTTCTTACAATTAACAGGGGGAAACACTCATGCTTAATCTATTAACAGCAGAAAGAATTAAATTATTACGAAGTAAAAAACTATGGATCGTTATTAGTATTTTAATTTTGCTTCCAATCTACCAGGTCGTGAATAGTAAAATATCTGTGAATTACGGATCAGATTTAGTCCAAGCTAAAGATACAGTGATTAACGGAGCAACAGGTATTTTGATGATGGAGAAAAATGGATTTACCATATTATTTGTGATATGTGCTTTTATAAGTTTCTTTATTGGAGAAGAATTTCAAAATGGAACGATTCGAAATGCATTATCCCTAGGACGCAGCCGCACGCATTATTATTTGTCTAAACTTGTAACGGCTTCCCTACTTTCACTTGTTGGTGTAATTATCATGACAATACTTGGAGTGATAGGTTTTTCGGTTGTGTTCGGGTTTGGTGAAGTTGCGGGTATTACCAATTATTTAAGCTATGCGACAAAAACGTTCGGTACGCTTTATTTATTAATTTTAGCAAACGTGTCAATTTATGTGATGATTGGCTTCCTAACGAAAAACATCGGTATCTCACTCGTGTGGAGTTTTCTTTATACAATCATGACTGCTTTTGTTCCTCCAGTTTTCCTGCAAACTGAACACTTCAAGCATGTCACATTCTGGTTTACAGAAACCTTCTTAAATTATTCAGACTTCGCTAGTCCAGTAGATATTGCGAGATTTCCTGAGATGGTATTGGTAAGTATTATTACAATAATGTTATCATTAGGGTTAGGAATTCTATTTTTTAACAGAACTGATATTAAGTAGGTCGATTTATATGGCAGCCATTTTAATTATTGAAGACGATATGGCAATTCATTCGCTTATTAAGGAAGCATTGGAATTACAAGATTTTCGAACACTCAGTGCATTCTCAGGAACTGAAGGAAAGTTGTTATTTGAACAAAATCAGGTCGATTTAGTTCTTTTAGATTTGATGCTTCCGGGGATGAATGGAGAAGATTTTCTTCAGCAGCTCCGGCAAAACTCTACAGTTCCTGTAATAGTGATTTCAGCAAAAAATGATCAGGATTCGAAATTGCATCTGTTAACATCAGGAGCAGATGATTATATCATAAAACCTTTTGATCTGAAGGAACTTCTTGCACGGATTCACATTCAATTACGTCATGCAGCCAGTACGTCAGTAAGTCAAATGAAAGAAATTCATTATAAAAACATCAGTGTGAATTTAGACACGCGTGAAGTGGAAACCGATGGAGAACAAGTTCATTTGACTGGACGTGAATACGCGATTTTACTCCTGTTTTTAGAGAATCCTCAAAAGGTGTTTAGTCGCGCCAATATTTATGAAAGTATTTGGAATGAACCATTTTTTGATAGTGAAAAAACGATAAACATGCATATTAGTAATTTACGAAATAAACTCAACCATGGGGGAACGAATTACATTAAAACAGTATGGGGAATTGGTTTTAAATTCGATTAACATTATTTGGCAGGTCCCACTTCTGCTGATTAAAGTTAATGCCACCGACAATGCCACGATTTTTCCAAGGGAAAATTTCTTGCAAACTCGAAAAGTTGTGTGGCAAATACTTTTATGCGTATTTGATTGAAAGGAGCGTGGATGGAATGTGGGGATGGATATTTGTCACACTTGCATTGGCGCTTCTTCTTTATCTTTATTTCTTAAAACGAGAACTACGTAAATTAAAACAAGAGATTAAGGACCTTCCAAACCGTTCTGGATTTGGAGGTAGGCTTTCACTTGATTTTCGTGAGAAGGCATTGATGGATGTAGTTGATGAGTTGAACCAAATGATTGATACGTTTGAAGATAAAAATCGTCAGGCAAAGCAGATGGAAGAAAATGTTAAGTTATCTATTGCTGGGTTATCTCATGATATACGAACACCACTTACGTCAATCAAGGGTTATGTTGAACTCTTACATACAACCACGGATGAAACAAAAAGGGCGCAGTATTTAAAAATTATCGATCAATCTGTTAAACGTCTGATAGATATGACCGATCAATTTTATAATCTGGCTCGAATTGAAACAAACCAACGAGAAATAGAGTTATCATCGATTATTCTTTCTAACCTGGTTGAAGAAATCTTTTTGTCCTTCTATGAACAACTTGAGGAAAAGAATATCGAGCTCCAATTTCCAGAACAGATAAATGATAGGCAAATTATTGCTGACAAATTAATGCTCGTTCGTGTTATCCAAAATATTGTTCAAAATATCCTTCGTTATGCCAAAAGTAAAGCGATGATCAGCTATCAGATCGAGAGAAACTTTCTTATTTTTAGTGTGAAAAATGATATCAAATCAGATAGTAAAGTCGCTATAGAAAAAGTATTTACCCGATTCTATACAGAGGTTACGAGTCGCACAAATACCGAGGCAAGCGGATTGGGGCTTTATCTATCTAAGAAGCTAGTTGAAAGGATGAATGGGAAAATGGAAGCAGAACTCAATTCAAATTGGTTTATTCTAACTATTCACCTTCCAATTAATATGGGACAGGTTTCTGCCCTAAATGAATCGAAATAAAAAAGTATCGAGAGTTTTGCAAATAATTTTGCAGACTCTCGATTTTTATTTGTGATTTTTGCATCTATCATTCTGTTGAACTTTTGATTAGAATTGAAAGATAGATTGATATACAGATGGGAAATATTGGTGGGACAAGGGACCTGTCCCTCTGACCCAGGAAGCAACTTTTGTCTGACAGAGGAGTAGTGTTTTATGAATGAGGAGTTTTTGTATATTGTTTTGATTATTGCGCTGGGGTATGTGTTGAAGCGCATTGGTATTTTGCAGGAGAAGGATGGAGAGACGATCTCCAAGCTTATTTTTAAAATCACGCTTCCTGCGTTAGTGCTTGTGACGTTTGATACGGTTGAAATTGAATTGAAGCTTATTTTAATTCCAATTATTGTTCTTGTTTATGGAATTATCATATCTTTACTGGGCATGGTTATTTTTAAAAATGAGAAAAAAGAGCTTAAGGGTTCGTTTTTGATGATGTCGTCCGGATTTAATGTTGGTTTATTTGCGTTTCCACTTGTTTTTGCAATTTGGGGAATCGACGGATTGACGTATTTTAGTATATTTGATGTGGGAACATCCTTAATTGTCTTTGGCATTAGCTATATTTTAGGTAGCTATTTTTCTGAAGAAGGTTTAAGTCTCAAACCGATTTCGATTCTAAAAAAACTTACGAAATCAATCCCATTGATGACGTATTTAATTGCAAGTACTTTAAATTTAAGTCATATTAAATTACCGGAAATGGTCATTAATGTGGCTAGTACAATTTCACAAGCCAATATGCCTTTGTGCTTATTACTATTGGGGCTTTATTTAAATTTTAAATTTGAAAAACAATTTTTAAAGCCAATGATAAAATTTTTAACGTTCCGGTATGGAGTGGGCTTACTGATTGGAGTCACCTTGTTCTTTCTGCTTCCATACGAGGCTATGTTTCGATACACCGTATTAATTGGTTTACTACTTCCGGTTGCTTCATCAGTCATCCCATTTGCGGTTGAATTCAAGTACAGTAATGAAAGCATTCGGTTAATTGCAACGATTACTAACATCACTATCTTGGTGAGTATCGTGATTTTATATGTATTTGCACATCTAATTTAAACAAGTGTTCCTATACCGGACCACTTTCTATTTGAAAGGGACTGAGAAACTCAGCCCTTTCTTTGATCTTGTTTTCTCATATCAAACATGCCTGATGAGATCTCATTGAGTTTATTTAGAAATCGGTTAAAGCCAAATCCGACAAAGAAGGCGACACTGACCTGTGCAAAGGGACCATCAATATTGTCGGTGAAATCAATCATTAAAATCCCACTTTGAATAAGGGTGACAGCGATGACAGCTGTACCAGTAGCAAATAGCGGAAAGAAAATATACATAACCCAATGACGAGGATCGATTAATTTATCGTTCATATAATGGGAACAAAACATATACAGATGTCGAAGTGAACCGCCAATGGCTCCGGCGAAGAAATAATATAGGAACATTTTAATGTTTTCTTGGATGTGGAGTGTTTCATCAAGTGCACCAACCCACAATACACCGATTGCTAAAAAACTGCCAAAAAATAAAACTGAGAGGTAAAATAAAATAAAGAACTTCAACCAACGTTTCACATTATCACCCCATATCTACAGTTTATGGAATGGTCTTGGAAATGGTGTCTTGAGAGACGAGGTTTGATGGCCCATTTGGGGACGAGAGATCCTTGTCTCAATGGAATATTTACAATCGTTCGTGAATAGGATATGGGGATTCTTTTGTGAGGTGGTGTTTGTGTGAATACGGGGAAAATAGCAAAGCATATAAATCAGCTTGTCTTTTCATTATTACTGTCCGGTTACAAGAGGTGTAAGCCTGACTGGTATAAGCCGTTTCGTGAGCAGCCACACCATTCACTTTGGTTTATTACAAAAGGGAGTGGTGAAGTAACAATCGACGGCACAAAGTATAAGTTGAAACCTGGTAAACTAGTTATTTTTCGGCCGGGGATGATCTGCGAAAAAAAGACATCCTCATCAAATCCGCTTGAATTTTATTTCGTTCGTTTTACATATGCAGTAGCTTTTGAGGATAAAGGGCATTGGAATTTTGAACGTCCTGAAGGAAAATCTTTTCCTTTACAGGGAGTTTTTCCAATTACTAATACGGGAAATATGATTCATGTGTTGGATCAAATCCATCAACTCTCCAAACGAAGAGGTCCGACAGTAGCGATGCAGCGAAAATTGCATTTTCAAGAATTATTGCTGATGATTATTCAAGATTTTCGCTCGCAAAAGATTACAGGAAATTCGACAATGGCCATCGATACCACTATCGATTATATTGTAAATCATTATCATGAACATATGAATCTTTCAGATTTAGCCATGATGGCAGGGTTGAGTACGAGTCATTATGCACGTCTATTTAAGGAATATGTGGGCTATAGCCCGATCGATTACTTAACACATGTTCGCATTGACCGCGCAAAAGAACTATTGGCGATTTCCGATTTTCGAATTAAAGAAATCAGCCAAAGTGTCGGGTATCAGGATGAGTTATATTTTAGCCGCATTTTTAAAAGAATCGTAGGTGTTTCCCCAACTCAATTTAGTGATAACTACAAGATATTTGTAAGTTCAACAAAAGATGACTACCCTATTTCTGATGAAAAGCCGAAATAATGGTAGTCATTTAGCTATAAGTGAAACAGTCTCGTTTTTTGTTTTTTCGTCATTTGTTGTTTGTTTTGACTCATACATAAGCGATAATACGCGCCTTTTTGTTGAAAAAGTCGAGGGTGGGTACCCATTTCTATAATTCTACCTTTATCTAAAACAATGATATTATCTGCATGTTGAATGGTGGAGAGACGATGCGCTATGATAATTGTTGTTCGGTTTTTTGAAATTCGCTTTAGGGTATCCTGCACAACGATTTCGGTTTCTGTATCAATATTGGCAGTGGCTTCATCTAATATTAAGACGTCAGGATTTGCCATCATCGCTCGTAAAAAGGACAGAAGCTGTCGTTGCCCGGTCGATAACACCGTTCCTTGTTCTCCAAGTAAAGTTTCGTATTGTTGTGGTAGGTTTTTAAAGAAGGGGTCAATCCCAACAGATTTTGCTGCTCTTCTTATTTCTTCATCACCGATTGTTTTATTATTTAGGCGAATATTATCAAATACAGTACCTGAAAACACAAAACTGTCCTGCTGGATAATCCCCACATGCTTTCGCAACTCACTTATTTCTACATCCTTTATTGATACCCCATCTAAAGTGATACTTCCTTTTTGAATATCATAAAAACGATTGATTAATTGTATGATAGAACTTTTCCCTGCACCCGTTGCGCCAACAATACCGATTGTTTCTCCAGCGGAGATGGTGAAACTGACATCCTTTAACACCCAATCTTCTGATTGATAAGCAAACCATACATTTTTAAACTCAATTTTTCCGTTCACCTTGTGTGGCAGTTTTATAGGGTCCGCTTTATCCACTATCGTGGGCTTTGTTTCCAATGTATCAAAAATCCGTTCTGCAGATGCAAGCGCTGCTTGTATTTGATTAAACCTGTCGGCAAGACCTCGTAATGGTTCAAAAAATTGCCGCACATAGTGGGTGAATGCATACACCACGCCAAATGTAAGGGCACCGTCTAATACATTTCTGCCTCCATACCAAATTAATAAAGCCATCGAAATATTACCAAAGAAGCCAATGGAAGGATTAAAAATCGAATTCAAAACGGTTTGACGCATCCCGGCCCGATAATGTTCTTGATTCAATTCATTAAATTGCTCTAATTGCTTTTCTTCACGAACAAAGATCTGAATAATACTCATACCTGATAGATTTTCTGCTAAATAGGCGTTCAATCTACTCAAGACAAAACGTACATACCTTTGAGCGTTACGAATGACTTTTTTGAAATAAAACGTAAGTAGGGCGATGAATGGAATCACTGTAAAACTAATTAATGTAAGCTTTACGCTCATTTGTAACATAATCACGATAATCCCAATTAGCAATAAGATTTCACGTATGAGATTTACAATGACTTGAGAATAAAGTTGGTTCAAAGCTTCGACATCATGTGTGATTCGTGTGACAAGTCGCCCGATTGGATTTTTATCATAAAATGAAACCTGCATACGAGATAAATGCTTCATAATTGTTTGCCGGATATCAAAGATGACAGATTGACCAGTAAATTGTAAGGAGTTATTTTGAAAATACGTAAGAACGGATGAACCAATAATCAACACAAAATAAAGCATTCCAAGCCAAATCATGCCGGTATAATCCTGGCCGCGAAATAATTGCTCCGCATCTCCTTGCAAGGATATAACCGGGTAGAAGTTGTCGTTAATGGAAATTTGATTATTCGTAATCTCATAGTTAGTTGGATTCTTTAATCCAGTATTCCAGCCATGGATGAGATAATTTGTTCCTTCGATGGAAACGATTCTTGCTTTTTGCACACCAGCGGGTAGTTCACCACCAGATTCAGTTATACGAAAATACGTATGTCCCTCAAAAGTAGTAACTTCTTTCCCTTTAATACCTTGTTCGTCGAGTATATGTAATGCTTGGTCTTTTTCGGATTGGTCGACAAAAACCATAGGTGCATAGATTCCATTAATATGATTGTCAATCGCAATTTTTATTAAATAGGGCTGAGCCAGACTTGCGATAACAATCAAGGTTGTCAACAGAAGAGAGAATACAAAGAGCTTCCAATAAGGTTTTGCAAACGCGAGAATGTTTCGTAATAATTGTTGGTCACTATATTTTTTGAGTTGGTTTGTTACATTCTTCTCGATCATCGATTCCTCCTCTTAATCGCAATCGGTTTCCCATGGGAGTGGGACGGATTGACATTTAGTCCGGTCAACTGCTGGTTATGCATTTTTTTATATACCCCGTCGTTTCTTAAAAGAGCATGATGTGTTCCCCTTTCAATAATTTTTCCTCCGTCAAGTACAATAATCTGGTCAGCGTGCTGAATTGTGGAAATTCGGTGACTAATCAGGATTGTTGTGGTATCTTTCATTTTCGTTTTAAGTGTGTGTAAAATATTTTTTTCTGTTTTCGAATCAACAGCAGACAAGCTGTCATCAAAAATCATAATGGGTGCTTCTTTCACCAAGGCTCGAGCAATGCTAACACGTTGTCGTTGGCCTCCTGATAATGACAGGCCACGTTCCCCTAAGGCAGTTTCAAACCCTTTTGGCAAATCTGTAATATCGTGATAAACATGGGCTTGTTTTGCAGCAAGTTCCACTTGGTGATCATTATATCCCTTTGGATCAAATCCGATATTTTCCTTGATGGATGTGGAAAAAAGGAAATGATCTTGTGGAACAAACCCGATTGATCGTCGCAGCATTTTAAGCGGAATATCTCGAATATCTGTATGGTCGATAAAGATGGTATTTCGAGGTGGATTGTAGATTCGTAGTAGTAGATTAACAAGGGTTGATTTACCGCTACCGATCTTTCCAACAATAGCTAAGGTTGCGCCTTTTGGTATGTGTAAATCTATAGAAGAAAGTGCATGACCTTGTTTATTTTGATACGAAAAAGTTAGCCCTTTGATCATAATGTTGCCTTGAATAGATTGCATGTTTACAATTCCTTCTTCGTTTTTAATAGAAGGTTTTGTAGAAAGTACCTCTCGTAAACGTAAATCGGCCGCGGATCCTTGTTGAAGTAAATTAATAACTTTACCTAAATTTTCAATAGGACCAACTAAAAGTGATAAATAGGTATTAAAGGCAACAAATTCACCAAGGGATATGGTGTTTTGCATAACCAAAATCGAACCAAACACAATCGAGGTAAGGTAGCTGAGCCCAACGATTCCTTGACTAAGTGAGTTGAAAAGGGAGTTAGACCGAATTAATTGTTGATTTGCCTCTACATTGGTTTGATTGTCCTGTTCGAATTTTTTTAGTTCGGATTTTTCTTGGACATATGTTTTAATGATTCTGATGCCTGAGCAATATTCTTGGACTCGGCTCGTTAAGCTGCCAATAGCTTCTTGTACTAGATTAGAGTGCATCCTAATTTTTATGCGAAATCGATAAGCCAAGTAGGTTAAACCAGGGAGTGGTAAAAGGACTAACAATGTTAAATACAAATCAATGGTCGTCGCCATCATGATGACTGTCACTGTTATTAGTACAGCTGCTTCTAATGTTTGGAACACACCTTGCATACCGATTTGTCTTAAGACATTTACATCATTAACAGCATGTGCCATTAAGTTTCCAATCCGTTGCTTTTGATAATACTCTGTTTGCAAAGTCTCCCAATGAGAAAATAATCGTTCACGAATATTTCGTTCTAACAGTCTTGATAAACGAAAAATATAAATTCTTCCTGTAGACCTGAAGGCAAATACACCAATTCCCACTATGACCATCCAAAAGGCAATCCGGATTAGTTCATCGCTGTTTGTAGAAAAGGTTTGTAGACCATCTGTGAAGACTTCAAGCAACATTGGAACAACAAGTTGCAATATGAGGGATATCGTAACCAAAATGGTACCCATTATATAGCCCCATTTATTTTGAATCAAATGCTCACGGAAAATAGGTTTCACATCCAAATCCATCACCTTCTAAAAAAATGTCGTAAGGTAAGATTACCGCATAATTTTCAAAGGTAACATGGATTTCCCTATCAACTTACATGGATTATCTTGCTATGGAAGGGGGTGGGTTTCACGTGTTTATCTGGGGGATTTCATGTGGGTCGAAGGTGTGGGGCGCAGGGACAGGTCCCGTGTCCCAGTCTGCGGGACACGAAAACTAAAGTGGAAAAAAAGAAATACTGTTGATCCCTGAAAGAAGAATACTTTCACATTTTCCGATTTTAACAACTGTAGCAAAATGGAAAAGGAAACTGGGACGATGTACCTGTCCCTCTGTCCCATCTCAAGTTTAGTACATGCTTGGAGGTACTAAGCCATTTTGAAGTACGGCTGGTAATGTGTCGTGAATGTATGGTGGTGCTGGACGTAGTTTAGGCGCTTTGGCTAATGGTTGAGGGTTTTCTACATATTTAAATACACCTTCACCATCCATACTTGGTCCACTCGCCCATCTACCTGTAGCACTTTCGTTTCCTCTAGAGAAATTGAACAGTACATGAGAAACTTCGCGTTTTTCTAACTCGCGTGGGAATGTACTAGGTACCACAATATTTTCTTTTGATTCGAGTTCATAAATTGCGGCTATCCACTGATTTTGATGCATCGTGTCTCTCGCAAGTAACCATGAAAGCATATCCTTTACACCACGGTCAGTTGTTGATTCATACAATCGAGCAACTTGCAAACGACCTTGAGATTCAGCAGTTAAATTTGCACGGAAGTCGGCTAACAGATTCCCACTCGCGATAATATAATCAGCTGTCCAACGATTGCCTACACTATCTGCTGGCATCGCTCCAAGCCCCGAAACGATTGCGTGTTGTGGGTTCATCCCACCTAGGATTGCCCCAATTACAGGATCTTTCGCAGCAATTTCTTGGTCACCAACTGGAGCGCCGTCAAGGAGTCTTGCAATCATTGTTGCCAACATTTCGATGTGAGCAAGTTCCTCCGTACCTGTATCCATAAGTAAATCCTTATATTTGCCATCGGCCCCTCGAACATTCCATCCTTGGAATAAATATTGAAGTGCAACAGAAATTTCGCCAAATTGTCCCCCTAGCACCTCTTGAAGTTGTTTTGCAAAAAGCGCATCGGGACGTTCTGGTTTCGCTCGATACTGTAATTCTTTAATATGATAGAACATCGTTTATCTACCTCCACATATAAAACGAATTCATAGGTCTTGTATAAATTGCCTATGTTAATTAGAGTATGAAGCGGTACCAATTAGGTGTTTACATTAGAAAAAAATGGGTGTATGTCAGTATTTAGTACAAATTGGGGAGGGGGAGTGCACAGTTGTTCATGGGGACAGGTCAGCCACATTTAATAGAAAATGGAAATGGAATAACTGTACAAGAGTTGTAACTTTATCTAGTTTGATTCGTAGGTAAAGGAGCGATATGTTTGGAAATGGATTAATTGTAAGTTTGGGACAATGGACCTGTCCCTCTGTCCCACGAAGGAACTTTCTATCCTAGGACAGGTGTGCTTAGTTTCAGGAAGGAGTAAATAGGTATGAAAAAAGAGGATAATGGGTTGAGACCGTTTTTTCGGTTGATCTTGTCAACGAATATTCCGAAGGCAGCGCTGACACTTGGTTTAGTTGGGAGTATTATTACAACTTTTGTGGGGCTGTCGATTCCGTTATTAACGCGAGAGCTTGTGGATGGATTTTCCGGAATCTCGATTAATGGTACTTTAATCGCAATCATTGCAGCTGTGTTTCTTTTACAAGCGGTGATTGATGGTGTATCAACTTATATGCTTGCTGCCGTCGGTCAACGGATTGTTTCGCGATTGCGAGAAAAAATGTGGGAAAAGCTCATCCGATTACCGGTCAGCTATTTCGATAAGCAACAAAGTGGGGAATCGGTTAGCCGAGTAGTAAATGATACCGGAATAGTAAAGGATTTAATTTCGCAGCATTTCCCGCAGTTTATAACTGGTGTTATCTCGATCATTGGGGCAATCATCATTTTGTTAATTATGGATTGGAAAATGACACTTCTCATGCTCGTATCCGTTCCGCTTACAATGGTGATCATGATGCCACTTGGAAGTAAAATGGCGAAAATCTCACGAGGTTTGCAGGATGAAACCGCCACATTTTCAGGGGAAATTCAACAGACCATTAGTGAGATCCGATTGATGAAGTCTTCAACAGCTGAACGCTTTGAAGCGGAAAAAGGGGTTAATGGAGTCCAAAATCTACTTACATACGGGTTAAAAGAGGCAAAGATTTTCGCACTAATTGGTCCACTCATGTACACAATTATCATGATTGTCATTGTTATTATTATTGGATATGGAGGAATCCGTGTGGCAAATGGATCAATGACCACAGGTTCACTTGTTGCATTCCTACTTTATTTGTTTCAAATTATTTTTCCGATTACATCATTTGCTATGTTTTTCACCCAGTTGCAAAAAGCAAAAGGCGCAACAGAACGGATTATTGATATCATCGAACTTCCATTAGAAGAAGGACAGAAAGGAAAAGATATTGATATTTCAAATTTACCAATTCAAGTTGAAAATGTTTCTTTTTCCTATGAAGAGGAGGAGCCAGTCATTCAAGACGTGTCATTTGAAGCAAAACCTGGCCAAATGATTGCTTTTGCAGGACCAAGTGGTGGAGGAAAAACGACGATGTTTGGCTTGTTGGAACGGTATTACGAACCAACAACTGGTGAAATTCGAATAGGTGACATTCCTATTCACGAGCTATCACTCGAATCATGGCGAAGTCAAATTGGCTATGTCTCTCAGGAAAGTGCGATGATGGCGGGAACTATTCGTGAAAATTTATGCTACGGATTGAAGAATGCAGATCAAATCTCAGACGACCGCTTATGGGAAGTGGCAAAAATGGCTTATGCGGATGAATTCATTCGTGCTTTCTCACAAGGAATAGATACCGAAGTAGGGGAACGGGGTGTAAAATTATCTGGTGGACAGAGGCAACGGATTGCGATTGCCCGGGCCTTTTTACGGGATCCCAAAATTCTCATGATGGACGAGGCAACGGCAAGTCTTGATAGCCAATCCGAGAGTATTGTTCAAGAAGCATTATCGCGACTCATGGAAGGTCGCACCACCTTTGTCATTGCTCATCGATTGTCAACCATCGTGGACGCCGATCAAATCATTTTTATTGAAAAAGGAAAAGTCACAGGCAAAGGGACACATCAGGAATTGATTGAAGGCCATGACTTATATAGAAGTTTTGCAGAACAGCAGTTGACATAGCGGAAATTAGGGATAGGTCCGATGACCTAGTTGGGACACAGTACCTGTCTCTCTCGTCTATTTAATAGTATGAACGGAATATTGTTGTAGTTGCAGTGAAAATATATTGGGTTATATTTGTAATAAATTGGTTGTTGAATAGAGTTGTTTAAAGTGATAATATAAATTTTGTCGTTTCGAACACATAAATAAAAAAACGACAAATTAGAATCTTGATTTATTTAATATATTATGTTAATATAATTTTTATGTTCTTCGAATCTATGAAATTAACAATTAAAAAAGTGTTGACTTCATATAAAGAAACATGATATATTAGTAAAGTCGCTTTTGAGCGGCGCTAAAAAGTTCTTTGAAAACTGAACACAATACAAGCGTCAACGTTTAATTCTAAAGTAACAAATTATTGAGCAATCAATACTCTTATTGGAGAGTTTGATCCTGGCTCAGGATGAACGCTGGCGGCGTGCCTAATACATGCAAGTCGAGCGAACTTTTGGGAGCTTGCTCCCAAAAGTTAGCGGCGGACGGGTGAGTAACACGTGGGCAACCTGCCTATAAGACTGGGATAACTTCGGGAAACCGGAGCTAATACCGGATAACATATGAGACCACATGGTCTCATATTGAAAGATGGCTTTTAGCTATCACTTATAGATGGGCCCGCGGCGCATTAGCTAGTTGGTGAGGTAATGGCTCACCAAGGCAACGATGCGTAGCCGACCTGAGAGGGTGATCGGCCACACTGGGACTGAGACACGGCCCAGACTCCTACGGGAGGCAGC